>CAUUBG010000025.1:0-8215 GCA_963543345.1 uncultured Acholeplasmataceae bacterium
TACATAAAAATTATATCTCAAAAACACGATAAATGAAAATTGTTGGCGAATACTTGCAAGATTCAATATTGTTTGTCAAAAGAAAATGTAAAAATACACATGAACTTACAACAAAATCACAACCTTAAGCAAGTTTTTACGTTGTTATATTAGTTGAAATATTTAGAAAAATTTTATACAATTAAATAGTATGTGGTCCGCTGCAACTCAAATAATTTTATTTAAAATTAGCATGAACACATTCTTTTAAAAATCTTACAAGGAGGACCCAATATGAGTTTAAAAGGTCAACAATTACTTGCTGAGTTAACAAAATCTTACTTAAAGCAAGATGTTCCTAGTTTCGGACCTGGTGATAACGTTAAAGTACACGTTACCATTAAGGAAGAAAAACGTACCAGAACCCAGTTGTTTGAAGGTTTGGTAATTAAGAGACAAGGTAGAGGAGTTTCAGAAACCTTTACTGTTAGAAAAATTTCTTACGGTGTCGCAGTTGAAAGAACTTTCCCAATCCACTCACCACTAATTGCCAAAATTGAAGTAACTAGACACGGAAAAGTGCGCCGCGCTAAACTTAACTACATCCGTAATCTTTCTACTAAGGCTGCACGTATTAAAGAAGTTAGAAAATAGTTTTTATTCTCTTAACTTAAAAAAACATTTTAAAAGCCCCACAAGGTGGGGCTTTTAATTTGCTTAGTAGTTTTAGTTTAATTCAAAGTAATGTTTTAAGATTGGTTTCTTTAAAAGTGCTTGTCTTTCTTCTACGGTTAAGTATTTTTTGTCAACAATAACCTCGCCAACATATTTTTTAAACCAACTTACAGACATTGGATAAATTCCGGAAAACCCAGGTTCAGTGCCCCATGAGTTTTCTACTTTAAACTTAGTAACTTGTTTTTTAACTTCAGAAAAACCAGTGAAAACCATGGCGTGGGTTAACCTTAGCTCTTGCATTTCAATTCTGTCTTTTTCTGAGTACTCTAAATCTAGGCCAAAAATTTCTTTCCAAGCAACCATTTCATTGGCGAAATGTTTAGAGTCACTTTCTTTGCCAACATCGCAGGCAAACCAAACAGGCAAGTTGTCTCTAAGTTGTGAAACAGTTAGTTCAATTAGTCTTTGTTTTGGCAAGTTAAACTCAACTTGGCAAGGTGCGCCTTCCATATTAGTGCAGCATTCAAGTTCATAGGGTTGCATAAACTCAAAATTACGAGAGCAGTCTGAAGACACAGTCACGTAGTCATCTAAGTTAATATCTACGTATTTTTCAAAGAAGGTTTGCGGAGTTAAGTTGCGTTCAATGTGGTATTTTTTGTCTTTATCGGTGTATTCAAAGTCAAATTTTTCAATTGGAGTTGGCATTGAACTAGAAATAACTTTAAAAGCATCTAAAAATGCTTTTTCTCTAAGTTCTTTATTTAATTCAACTTTGCCTGCCTTGAAATTACTTTGAGCGTCGGCTGCATATTTTTTGGCAATCAAAGTAATTAAACTTTGCATATGGTGAGTATTGGAAGTTTGTGCGTTTTCAGGTTGCACTGATTTTGGCACAATTCCGTATTTTTTAACTAAGTTAACAAAGTATTGCCAGTAGCCACCGTCTCCAGTTAAAGGTTCGTTGATAAACATAAAACGACGATCTTCTGGATCTAGACCTAAGTTTTTGTCAATTACTGAAAAAAAGTAATTTACTTTTTCTAGTAAATCATAGTATTGCAAATAAGACTGAGAAAGTTCAAAACTCTCTAGTTTTAATTTTTTTGCTATTTGATATCTTAAAAAAGTTAAACCTGAAAACATCCAGCAACGTCCAGACTGTTTTTGGTTTGAGATATTTAAAGCAGGTATAACATGTGAAAAATGTGTGCTAACTAGTTGTTCACTTTCTTGAACATAGACAACGTCTGCTAATTTAGAACGCACAAGCGCTCTTTTAATTGCACTAAGTTGTTTGTTTTTTGTGAAACTTTTGTTGTATTTTTTAAGCAGGTCTTTTGAAATTTCCATAATTATTTTCCAACTGGAGTTAAAATACCTTGGTCAATTGCCTCAGGGTAAGGGTATTTTTCTTCACGCATTCTAGCAAAAATCACGTAAATTAAACCGTGCTCATAGTCTATTCTAGTAACCACTCCATAACTTCTTTCTTTTTCTACTTTGACTTTTTGGCCAATTAGTTTTTTGTCTTCTATTCTGTCCATAAATTAGTACCTCTTTGATTTTAATTTTACCACGAAACGCCTACTAAACCTAAAAAAAGACGGTTTTTTCGCAGTTTTAAAATAAAAAAACGAGATTTTTAAATCTCGTTTTTATTTTCTAACTCAAGCTTTTGGGCTTGAGTTTCTTGCATTTTGCTAAATATTTCGCTAACTGAAATTGGCGCAAATAACTTACCTTGAAAACAAAGGTCTTTAATTTTTTTCAAAGAATTAAACTCTTCTTTTTTAGTTAAGTCTTTGACAATTAAATAAGAGTTTGTTTTTTTAGTTTCAAGGGCAAACATCTTGATGAACTCAGTAAAACGAATACCTTCTGTGTATCTTTGAACAACTCCTTGAAAACCGTATCTTAAGTACGCAGAGATGTTTTTGGTAAACACTTTATGTTTACTTTGCTCAAGATTTTGCTTGAAGTTTTCAACTACGCCAGGTAGTTCTTCTTCGTTTGGAAATAAGAAGCAAATGTGTGGGGCTAGATATTTGTATTTCAACTTGCTTATTTGTTTTTTAAGCTCCAGAGACATTAAGGACTCTTCAGACAGTGGCAAAATAACATCAAAAATCTGGCCAAATCTTTCAGTTGCTATATTTAAAACGTTTACAACTTCTTTAAACAAAATTAAGTCAATTTCTACAGCCTTGCGGTGTTTTTTTGCAATCTCTTTGATCTCTTTAAAATCAAGGTCATAGCCGTCTAGACTAAAGCCTGCTTGGTAAAACATAACATTTTTGTTTTCATCAACTATTGGCAAAAGCATTAACTTCAACTTATCTGGGTAGTTTAAAATTAGTTTGATAACGTCGTCTTCAAAAAAATCTTGGTGTAGGTCTTCTTTTTCAAAAATATGGAAAACTTTTCCATTAGTTTTAGCAATGTTTAAAGCAAGGTCTGCAAATCTATAGATTTTTTTAAAAGTTTTGTTGTAAGTTGCAGTTGGATATCTAAGTGCAGAGGCAGTAAATAAGAAGGTTAACTCTAAGCAGTTTTGTTTACCAATGTTTTGTGTTTTTTTACTTAGTTCGTTAAGTACATTGTTCAAGGCTCTGATATCGTTAAAATCTACAAATAAAGCAAACTTGTTGTCTTGAATGAAGTAAATTAAGTCAGTGTTAAAAAACTCTTTTAAGACATCTACAAACTCAGCGATATATTTTTCTTGAAGTTCAAGCGAGTAAAGGTGGCGGTTATCAAAGTTCAGTTCAATTAAAATTAAGGAAAACTTATCAATTAATTTGCTTTGAAAAGCGCGTTCAAGTTCTGTGTGTGAATACAGCCCATATATATTGTTGACCTTTGCGGTTTCCGCTAATGTGTTAATTGTGCTTTGTTCTTCGTCTATGTCTAAAACTACTGAAAACACCACAACTTTACCAAACAAATCAACAGAACTTGCGAGTTCCATGACTTGTTTTTTTCTCAGTCGGTATTTTTGTTTTAGTGAGTTTCCTGGTTTTAAACTACAAGTTAAAAACTCTTTTTTATAACTAATTTTGTCACTACCCACAATTTGCGTGCAGTATTGGTCTAACGTAGTTGTCTCAACACCGTCTAAAAGCGTGCGCATGCCAACGCTTAGATGAATCTGCTCGTCTATGTAGTATTTAAACGCTAGAGTTGAGTTTTCTTTTAAAGTGTTAAATAAGTTGGTAATTTGTTTTAATTTAAGTAAGTTTTTGTCTTTTTCAAAAACATCTAAAATAAGTGCTGAAAGTAATTTAAAGTAAGAGTACTCGCTTTCTTGAAAGTTATGACTTTGGACGATAAACTTTAAGTTTTTGCTTAAAGAAAAACAGTAAAGCGTCTGATATTCAGAAGAATACGGACTGCCAGTAAGTGGGTTTTTAAACTCAGTTAAATCGCCTTGTTGGTATATTTTGTCAAAGTTAACTTGAACTAGTTTACTAAAAGCAGTATCTGCTAACTGAATATCTTCAATATCTTTGTTGTATAGTCTTTCTTTTTTGTAGTTATATAAAGTTTGATTTTTTAAAATCACTAAATCAGCCGCTGACACTAAAGCCTCGCTTTTAATTAAAAGACTTCTAAGTGTTTCTCTTAGACTCAAATCTTGCGGAATTTTGGCGTAAAAAGTCATGACATCAAAAAAGTTTTGATATACTCTGGCCTCAACTTTTATGGCTTTTTCCTTTACTTCAAAGTTAGGTTTAGCAGCTTCTTGAAGTGAAATAACTGGTTCTTCGTCAAGGTTTAACTTAGTTGTTTTGTCTTTCTTTTGTTGGAACTTAGCGATACGTTTCGCTGTTTTTTCTTCGTTGTTGCGTTGTGAGTTTGCTTTAAAAAACTTAAGTTGCGCTTCTAAAAACATTAAAATTAAGTCATTGTCTGTTAACTTTAAAATATCTTTTTCGTATTCTGACTGAATAATATCTGCGCGGTGATTGTTTTGTTCACTAACTGCGATGCAATAGTGATAAACTTGCGAAATTACTTTGTATTGGCTCATACTTTTACAATCTTTTAAAACTTGCTTAAGTTCATCTGTCCAACCAAGCGCAAACAGCAATTTAAGTTCTTGCTCAAAGTCACGTTCATCAAATCTAGCATTGGCTTGATTCAAATAGTCATACGCTAGGTCTAATTTGTTTTGGCTGACAAAAAAAGAAACTAGTTCTTTTAAATAGTATCTGGCGTAAGCCTCTGGCAAATCTGTTTTTTTAAGTTCAGAAATCACTTTCTCTGAGTCAAACTTTTGTTCTAATTTAAGCAAGTTTGTCTCTAGGTAAACTAAATCAAAGTCAACTTTGTAGCCGTATTTTTCTTTGATTTTTAAAAAAATCTCGCGCGCGTTTACTGCACTGCTACTTCTTAAATACGCCCAAAACCAGTTAGTTAAAAAAAGTAGATATTCTTTTTCTTCAGCTTCTTTGAATTTTGGCCAAACAGAGTTAGAAACTTCAATTGCTTCTTTTAGTTTGTGGTTTTCCAAAAGTATCTCTTGCATGAAAAAAACCGCACGACGGTATTCTTGCAAAGAAATTGTGTTTTTATCTAAAAAAGACTTTATGATATAAACTGTGTCTACTGTGCGTTCAAGTAGCAATAATTTCTCTATATTCATTTCAAGTCCTCAATTACTTCAATTGCTTTTTTAACTTCGTTATTTAAATAAGTCTCAATTTCCTGCCAATTTAAATTAAATAAATCTGCATTTTCACTGTATTTTTTAAAATTAGCAACTGCATTCCAAAAAAGCATTTGGAAAAGGCGTGCAAAAAGCACAGCTTTAATTTCTGTTTTACTAGGTTCTTTTTCAAAATAAAGTGTAAAAAATTCTTTAATTTTAACTAAATTAAGCCCAACGAAACTAGCGATATCTTCAATTGGGTACCCAGTTCTAGTAAACTCAAAATCAGAAATTAAAGGTTTTGCTAAATATTTATCTAACAAAATATTGTCAGTCTGAAAATCACCGTGAATTTGACAAGGCGAAAATCCGCTAAACAATTCTGTGTGTTCTGCTTTGAATAACTCATATCCTTTTTGAAAAACCAAATTATTGGTAGCGCAATTAGACATTTTAATTGCTTCATCAAGACGAGTAATATAGTCAAAAGGTTCTGCTTTTTTAATTTGGTGAAGTGTTTTTAGTCCCGAAACCACTTCTTTTAAGTCCGTTTTAGTGTATAAAGCAGTCTCTATATATCTAGAGATTTTAATTCCAGTATCTGGGTTGTGATAAAAAGTTTTTGGACAAATTGAGTTTTTTTCGGCAATCTCTAGTATTTTTTCTTCGTCGATATACGAAATAAATGGATAAATGGGAAAACCCGGGATGCGAATAGTGTAGAGTTTACCAAATACTTGAAACTTAAAAACAAAGTTTTGACGACCTTTTTCTAGTCTTTCTATAAACTCAGGTTCAAGACCAAAAGTGTCTTTAATAAATGCGCAGGCAGTTTTTTTAGGATCAAATAAAAAAGTCTTATTTTTGACTGATTTTATTAACTCAGAAATTGCTTGCCCGCGGTGCGAAATTTTATTTTTTTCGCTTAAAGAAAACTCACAAAAAGCACGCTTAGCACCACGCGGCCAAAAAATGTTGTCATATAAAAAAGTATTTTTGAGAAACTCAGTGCGCGGTTTGACCTCACCTTTAATTTCACCATCAAAGTACCTTACCTCACCGTTAAAATAAAGACAAAGCACTACTTTAAACGCCGCTTTTTTGCTTAAACCTGTAAGTTTTTCAAATAGCTGTTTTCCTTGGTCTTTAAAAATTTCTGCTTCTTTTCTTTTAGTTTCAACCCCAGGATAGCCGTTTAGTGCTACTATTTCTAAACCTGAGTCGTCGGCGATTGTCGGCAAATGATACTTATTGAAAAAATAACGCGCTTTGATTAACGCGTTTTCTTGAAAAGTTTTTCCGTATTCTTCAATTTTAGTTTTGTCGTTTAAATCTGTTAAAGAAATTATTTCAAAGTCAGTATCAGAAAAATACGCTTTAATTTCTTTAACTTTATTTAAATTATGACTTGCAAAAAGCAGTTTAGTCATTTAAGATTTCTTGGAATTTACTGATTTTGTTTTGCTCGCAAAGCACTATTACTACATCGTTTTTCTCTAAAACTTCGTTTTTAGAAGGCATTTTGGTCACACCTGCTCTGCGAATTAGCACAATGTTTACTGAGTAAGTTTCGGGAAACTGCAGTTCTCTTAAACTCATCCCATCAAAACGGTTGGTATTGACAATAACTTCGTAAACACCGTAGTTTTGGTCAAGTGCATAGTGCTCAAGCACGTTTTGCCAAATGATTTTGCGAACAGTTTGTTTACTTGCGATGTTATCGGGATAAATAGTCACAGAGGCTCCAAGCATTTTGGCAATTCGCTCTTGATATTCATTGGTAACCTGACAAATTATATTTGTCATTCCTAAATCTTTTAAGATAGTTACAATAATCATCGCGGTGTCAAAGTGAGTTGGAAACGAAACCACCGCCCAGTCTGCGTGGCCAAGTCCAAGGTCCTTGTAGATGTCTGCAGTTGTCAAAACACCAGTTGCAGCGTGTTCAACAAATGGCTCAACTCTCAAAGTTTTTTCACTAGTTTGGTCAAGTGCAATAACGATATGTCCGTTTTCAGACAAGTCCTTGCAAATTGTTTGCCCGAAATTATCAAGGCCTACTACTAAGATAGTTTTTTTCACGATAAATACCTCAATTTGATTCTTTAAAAATAAATTAAAAAGACGGCTATATTATAACAAAGCCTAAGTTTATTTAGTATAATTAGTTGATATGTTTAAAGAAAAAAGAAGTTATTATATTTTAATTACCTCAATAATTTTGGCAGTTACAATCGGCTTTAGTTTTATTAAAAGTCCAACTAATTATAACCTTTTAATCTGCTACATAGTCGCAAAGTCTATATTTGGAGTTAATTTAATTGCCACAACTATTGGGCTTTATTTTTATAAGTTTGAAAAAAATATGGACGATATTTTGTATTCAGTGGCGGGATTTTTGATGTTAATTCCTTTTTACATCAATTTATTTGACCCAACTAAAACTTTTTCGTTAATTTTGGCAATTGCGTTTATTGTAGTTGGTATTTCTTCTATTGCTATTGCTGTTCCTTTTTGTTTAACTACTACTTGGAAAGTCAGAGAAAAACAACTAATGCAGACTTATAAACGTGCAAAACCTGAAGTGTTTGAAACTGATTCAGTTGAACCTCAAGTTATTGAAACTACTGGCGCAGATTCAAATATTGTTGAAAGCCAAACAAACGAAAGCGAAGTTATAGAAGTCGAAATTTAAGAACTAGAAAGAAATGATACAGAAGCAGCACTAAAAGAGCCAGAAAACTCAGAAGTAAGGAGCACCAATAATGGAAATCATTGAAAAGAAACCAGATGAATTAAAACAAACGAAACCGAACACCGATCCTGTAAATCAATTTGGCCCAGACTACGAAAAACAGTTTGAACCAGTTAAAAAAACCAAAGCACCACAACTCTACGAAGTTA
>CAUUBG010000026.1:0-8121 GCA_963543345.1 uncultured Acholeplasmataceae bacterium
AAATAGATTTTATGAAAATTTTTAAAAGAGAAAAGTATTTATCTAAAATCAGGGGTTTTTATTTTGCAAACGATTTAATAAAAGTAATCACTGGTATTAGACGCTCAGGTAAATCTACACTAATGGAAACAATTTCAAAAGAACTAATCCAAAAAGGTGTTAATAGCACTAATATCGTATACATCAATTTAGACAAAAAAGGATATAAAAAAATCAAAACCGCTGATGACTTTGAAAGTTTAATTGAGTCTAAGACTAAAAATATCAAAGGCGATAAATATTTATTTATAGACGAAATTCAAAATGTTAAAGATTTTGAACCTGTAATCAATTCATTTAGAGAAGAAGGGGATTATTCTATTTTTATTACGGGTTCAAACTCATATTTGCTTTCTGGTGAACTTGTAACTAAGTTAACCGGCAGGTATATTGAGTTTGAAATTTTTCCCTTAACTTTTGATGAGTATTTAGAAATGAAGAAATTCTACTCAATTTCAACCAAATCAGACTTAACGCATGAACTAAATGAATACATATTAAGCGGTGGTTTCCCACGTGCCTTGTTTTTTGAAAATGTTACAGATAAAAAGAACTACATCGTAAGTTTAGTTAAAGAAATTTTTGAAAAAGACATAAAAAGTAGAGTAAAAATTAAAAACAAAGCAACATTTGAAATTGTTAAAAATTATATTATTAACAATTTCGGTGCAACCGTCAGTTTAAATAATATAACCAAAAATCTAAAAAAAGCAGGCTACGCAATTACTATAGAAACAGTATCTAGATACATTCAAATTTTAATTGACGCAAAAATTCTCTATGAATGCAACAGATTTGACATGAAATCCAAACAATACTTAAAAGGAGAAAAAAAATACTATTTAGCGGACTTGAGTTTTTACTATGCTTTGAATACAGACAATAGAATAAATTTTGGTCCCAGTCTTGAAAATATCGTTTTTGTCTTTGCCAAAAGTAAAGGCTATTCAGTTAGCGTTGGTAGAATTGGTCTGCTTGAATGTGATTTCATATTAAGAGATTTAGACAATAATTATTCATACATTCAAGTTGCCTACACTATTTTGGCGAACTTAGAAACTGAAAACAGAGAATATTTGCCACTTGAAAAAATCAAAGACAATTTCCCTAAATATGTAATGACTATAGATTATTTAGAACAAAAAAGAAACGGGATAAAACATATAAATTTAGTTAAGTTTATGAAAAACAATTCAGATTTTTAATTAAAACAAAAAAATATACTCAAACCAAAAACACCAAATTATAAAGTCAAATAAAGCCAAATTGCCAAGTAGAAGTAAGCCAAATTGCCAAGTAGAAGTAAGCCAAATTGCCAAGTAGAAGTAAGCCAAATTGCCAAGTAGTTGATTATAAACTCAATTAGCTATACAATATAGCAAAGGAGCAAATATGCCTGAATACCTAAACCGAATCATAGAAAATAAACTAAAAGAAACACTTGAGACTTGTGGAGCTGTATTGATTAAAGGGCCAAAATGCTGTGGAAAATCCACTACTGCTTTAAAATTTGCTAAAAGTGTAATTTTTATGCAGGATATTGATGAAAAAGAACAAAATATAGCGCTTGCTAGAACTTCTTCAAAAATTTTTTTAGCAAAAGAACCGCCGTTGCTTATAGATGAATGGCAAGTGATCCCGTTTATTTGGGATGCGGTTAGATTTCAAGTGGACCAACGAAAAAAGTTTGGTCAATTTATATTAACGGGTTCATCAACTCCACTTTCTAAAAATGAAAAATCGCAAATTATGCACTCCGGAGTCGGCAGAATTACTACTATATATATGCGTCCTATGTCTCTTTTTGAATCTTTAGAAAGTACAGGTTCAGTCAGTTTAAGTAAACTTTTTAGTGGTGTTTATCCAATGGCAGTAAATTCTAAATTAAACTTATCAGACTACAGTTTTTTAATATGTCGTGGTGGCTGGCCACAATCCGTTGGTCTGCCTAGAGAAAAAGCACTGAAAATTGCAAAAAACTACTTTATCCAAGTAATTGAAAATGACTTGCTTGAAGGTACAGATATAGTTAGAAATAAAGATAAGCTGAAGAAAACACTAGTGGCATACGCTAGAAATATTTCAAGCGAGTGTTCTATTCAAACTTTGATAAATGATGTTAAATCAGACGGAAGCACCGTAATATCAGACAACACGGTAGCATCCTACCTTGAGATTTTTAGAGAGAATTTTATAATTGATGATATCTGTGCTTGGAATCCAAACATAAGAAGTAAAACAGCAATTAGAACTTCTCCAACTAGACATTTTATTTGCCCTTCAATTGCAGCAAACGCATTAAACATCGCGCCTGATGATTTGATAAACGACCTTAATACTTTCGGGTTAATGTTTGAGGATTTAGTTGTGCGCGATTTAAAAGTATATGTAGATAAACTAGGCGGTACAATTTATCATTATCGCGATAAAAGCGGGTTAGAATGTGATGCAGTAGTTTATCTTGATAATGGTAAGTTTGGTTTAATTAAAATTAAACTCGGAAGTGCGGTTGGTATTGAAGAAGCTGCTAAAAATTTACTTAAATTAAAAGCACTATTACCAGAGAAAAAACAGCCTAATTTCTTAATGGTAGTTACAACTACCAACTTAGCCTATACTCGTGAAGATGGAGTAATAATTTGCCCACTTGGTTGTCTCAAAGATTAAATTTTTGCATTTTTTGGAAAAGTTAAAAAGTTAAAATAATTTAGTTTTTAAAAGAAAATAAGAAAAAATTCTTTGACTAAAAACGTCAAATTATAAAATGAAATTAAGCCAAATTATAAAATGAAATTAAGCCAAATTATAAAATGGCTTGATTGAAAAAGATTTTTATATTAAAATATATGTGCGGGTATTCATGTGAAAAAATATTTAAATCGCATAATTGAGAAAAAAATTCAAGATAAATTAGCAAGTTGTGGTGCACTATTAATCAAAGGGCCTAAATGGTGCGGAAAGTCAACCACTGCCTTGAAGTTTGCGAATAGCGTTATCTACATGCAAACAAATAAAAATAAGACCCAAAACATTGAACTAGCAAGAACAGAACCAGGGGATTTTTTGGCAAAAAAACCACCTCTTCTAATCGATGAATGGCAAGAAATTCCTTTTATTTGGGATGACATTAGAACAGAGGTTGACAAAAGAGGAGAATTTGGTCAATTCATATTAACAGGCTCTTCGACACCTTTAATGCAAAAAGAAAAAGCACAGATTATGCATTCTGGTGTCGGTAGAATAACAACTTTAATTATGAGACCTATGTCTTTATATGAATCTCTAGACAGCACGGGCGGAGTTAGTTTAAATGAACTTTTTATGGGGAAGAAAATCAAAACCCAAGAATCTAAACTAACTTTTAAAGACTATTGCTACCTAATTTGTCGTGGCGGCTGGCCGCAAAGCGTAGGAGTTTCAAAAGAAGTCGCTCTAGAAATTTCAAAAGACTACTTTGAACAACTAATTCAAAGCGACCTCTTAAAAGATAAAAGATTTTTTAGAGACAAACAAAAACTAACAAAAACTTTAAAGTCATACGCTAGGAACATCTCAAGTCAATGTTCGATTAAAACTTTAATGGACGATATTAAAGAAAATGACAACCTTTCTGTATCAAACATTACCATTCTTTCTTATCTAGAGCTATTTAAAGAAAACTTTATTATTGAAGACATTCAGGCCTGGAACCCAAATTTACGTAGCAAAACAGCAATTAGAACCGCAGCAACAAGACACTTTATTTGTCCGTCAATTGCCGCTAGAGCCTTGGAATTAGGACCAGGTTCTCTTTTAAACGATCTCAAGACTTTTGGTCTGCTTTTTGAGGATCTGGCAGTTCGCGACCTTAAAATATACGCTGAAAAACTAAACGGAAAAGTTTATCACTACCGCGATAAAAACGGGCTTGAATGTGATGCTGTGGTGTATCTAGATAACGGGGATTTCGGACTAATCGAAATAAAGATAGGAAACAGCACTAGAATTGAAGAAGGTGCTAAAAACCTACTTAAACTAAAGTCTTTACTGTCACCTAAAATGAAAGAACCTAGTTTTTTAATGATACTCACTACAAGCGACACTGCGTATGTTCGCAGTGACGGAGTAATTGTGTGTCCACTCGGTTGTCTTAAAGACTAACTTACATATTTAAAAAAGTGTCTGACAAAATTAAAAATAAGCAAAAACTGAGATTTTATATGTCTTAGTCAAAATCATTTAATAACTCTTTTTTAACTTATTCTAGGCTATATACTCTACCATTTTAAAAATCATTTTCTGCTTTTTCTAGTTCTAAGTTAAATTCATCTTCTTTTAAATCTGAAATAGAAAACAGTTTATTAAAAGGAACCTTAACATCAAAAGGCAATCTATTTTGCATAATAACTTGTTTAAAAAACAAAAATTGCGTCTCACATTGAAACACCAAGTCTTTCAAGCACAGCCTCTGCTTGTGCTTTGACACCATTATTAACTTTTACACAAATATTAGAAGTTTTACTCATCTATATCACTGTCCTTTCGTGTCAACGATACCATTTACTTGCAAATATCTAACTAACTAAAATAACACCTAAGTATATACTTACATAAACTAAAAAAGAACGATTAGAAATAAATTAAAAAATACATCACAATTGCTAAAATCACTAAACTGTTGTATACTTACTAACTGTTAAAGCACGCATTTATTTGTTTTAAATATCTTTAACTTAGGATGTAGTAGTTTGTTTATTGCTTTACAAATGAGGCAATTTAAAGATTATAAAGTTAAATAAATACGTTTTGCTGACTTATTCTATAAGGAGGTAAAAATATATGTCACGTTTCTTAGGATCAACTTGGAAAAAATCTCGCCGTTTAGGCTATTCAGTTTCAGAAACTGCCAAAGAACTGAAAAAAAGAGCATATGCTCCTGGTCAACACGGCAAAAGACGCGCTAAGGTATCTGACTATGGTTCTCAGTTAAATGAAAAACAAAAAGTTAGATTTACTTACGGTGTATCTGAAAAACAATTTGTCAAAACTTTCCACGAGGCTAAAAAACTTGCTGGTAACTTAGGTGAAAACTTCATCAAATTACTTGAATCTAGACTAGATAACCTAGTTTATAGAGCAGGCCTTGCTAGAACTCGCCAACAGGCTAGACAACTTGTTAACCATGGACACATTTTGGTTGATGGCAAAAAAGCAGATATTCCTTCAATGCGCCTAAAACCAGGTCAAGTTATTTCTTTAAAAGAACGTTCAAAAGATTTACTTGTTGTTAAAGAAAGTCTAGAGACTAAATTCAGAAGTTTTGAATTTGTTGAACTTGATGAAAACAAAAAAACAGCAACTTTTGTGCGTTTCCCTGAAAGAAAAGAAGTGCTTCAAGAAATTAACGAACAACTTATTGTTGAGTTCTACAACCGTTAATTAACTTAGGTTAAAAATAAAACACCCCATTTCCTAGATAATTGGAAATGGGGTGTTTTTATTTTGTTTAAGTGTTTTTTAGTTCTTACTCAAGCGCTGTTCCTTCAGAAAGAATATCAACATACTGTCTATACATATACTGTTTATATCGTTTTTTATTTTCAACAAGTTCAAGTATTTCCAGTTCAATCAAATTTTCTAGTAATTTATTGACAGTTGGTTTACTTAAATTTAAAAAATTACAAATATCTTTGGCCTCTATAATAGGGTGCTTTAACAGATAATCGTATACTGCAAGCAAATTTGAGACATTTCCTTTTGTAGTTTTTCTAATTTTTTCTGTATCTGTTTTTTTAAGTTTTGTGATTTTTTGAATAGACGAAATTGCGTCTTGAGATACTTCACAAATTCCTTTTATGAAAAACGAAACCCACTCTTCAAATTCTCCTTTGGTGTGAACGTTATTTAATAGTTCATAGTAGATAGTCCTGTTTTTCTTAAAAAAATAACTTAAATAAAGGACTGGATATTCAATCAAACCTCGTTCCTTTAAAAATAACACTATCAATAATCTGCCAATCCTGCCGTTTCCATCTAAAAACGGGTGTATTGTTTCAAACTGATAGTAAACTAATGCAATTTTAACTAATTTAGAAATCAGGCTCTCTCTGTGAATATACTTCTCTAAATCACTTAAAGCGTTTTCCATTTCTGAAGGAGCAGGTGGTACAAAACTAGCTGTGTTTAATTTACATCCATGGTAGCCAATCCAGTTTTGTGATCGCCTTAACTCACCTGGCAGTTTTTCACTACCTCTGACATCTGACAACAAAACTGAATGAGTTTCTTTAATTAGTCGCATGCATAGCGACAGTTCTTTTAATCTATTAAAAGCGTAGTTGGTTGCCTTGACATAATTAATAATTTCAGCGGTTTCATTTATTTTTTCTTGCCTTCTGTCTTTTTGCAAAATGTCAATTAGTGATGCTTGTGTACCTTCTATTTGTGAACTGATGACCGCTTCTTTTTGTACGTACATAGAAACAAATAAATCAATGTCTGGTAGAATTGTAGCCATTCCATCTAATTTGCCTAAAAGCAGGTTGGCTTTATCAATTAAACTTTGAAGTTCCGCATCAATGTTTAATTTCAAATGTTTTAAATCATGTGAAACAAAACATTCATAACCACTTTGTATTTTCTTTAAAATGCCTGCTTTGTGAGTTTCTAACTTCATAATTTCACCTTTTAAGTAAAGTTTGCTTTACTTATCCTAAGTAAAGCGTTTTTAAGTAAAATTTTCAATTGTTTTTTTTACTTAAAATATGATTTTTTCTAAATATAATTTGTAAAATCAAAAATGCACATGTTTTCCTTGTGATTTTTGAAGTTATATGCACTGCTTAAAATGAACGATAAAACGCCTTGTCTGATTAGTTTATTTGGTCCACGTTTGCTAAATATAAAAAGTACACCATTTCCTATGTTTGGAAATGGTGTACTTTAAAAATGAGAAATCTTAAAGGTTTTATTGACAAAATTTAAACAAAAATAAGTTTCTGTAAAAAGTAAAGAATTTTTTTAAAAACTGATTGCTTGCTAAATTGGATGTTTTGGTAGTTTAAAAATTTGTATCTCTTAAAATAAGAAATTGCAGGATATTTAATTTGTTTATCTTCAAAATTCCCATCAAGTGTATAAACAGAAGAACCAGAACCAGTAGTCTGTAGTTTAAAGCATGCTTTTTTAAGTGCTAGATATACAGCCTGTTCTTCTGTGTTTGTCAGTTCATAAATCTCATCAAAGTCATTTTGAACACTCGCCCAAAACTCATCAGTTTTACCTTCATTAAATAACTTAATTAGTTCTTTTACTTTCTCGGTGTCAATTTCAGAAGATTTTACTCTTTGATACATGCGCGCAGTTTCAAAAGGCTGACTAAAGCTTTTTAAATGCACATACTTAAAAGGGCATTTGCCGAGATACTCAACAGTAGAACCAGTTTTTAGCATCACACCTGGCAGTGGCTTTAAAAAGTAAACGCAGTCTTGACCGTATTTTTCAATAAAGTCTGCTTTTTGCATTAGCGTTAAATCTAACTTATATAAAGAAGAGAGTGAATTTAAAAGAGTAGCAAGCACGGTGCTAAGACCACCTAGTCCAGCTCCCAGCGGAATATTTTTCTGAATTCTTACATCAACTTTTTTACTAAGTTGAAACTCAGTTTGAAAGTCAGTTAAAAACTGAGTTAGTTTATCTACCTTAAACCAAGGAGTCTTAGAAATTATTTGATTTATGGGTTTGTTTGTTAATTTAACCCAAATTTTGTCATGCAAAGAAATTGGTGCAACAATTGAAACGATTTCATGTAAACCGTTTTCCATAACCTCACCAACTCTTAAATCTAGATTGATTTTGGCATAAGCCTTTGCTTTCATATTTCCTCCTTAATTTTGATCAACCTTAAAAACAAGTTTTGAAACTCAATTGCTGTCAGTTTTTCTGCTCTGATGTTTTGCTTGATTTCAAGGTCTTTAAAACCATTTAAAATATCTTGTTTTTCAATTTTGGTTTTAAGTAAATTATTAAACAGAGTTTTTCGTTTAGAAAAGAAGCACATTTTTAAAAACTCAAAGTATCTTTGTTTTTGTGTTTCTAAAACCA
>CAUUBG010000027.1:0-8014 GCA_963543345.1 uncultured Acholeplasmataceae bacterium
CACTTAAAGAAATGACAATCCTTGAAATCAAGGAACTTCTTGATGGACTTAAAGAAGAGTTCGGAATTGATCCTACTGCAGTTGCAGTTGCTGGACCTGCTCAAAGCGGACCTGCTCAAGAAGAAAAAACTGAGTTTACAGTTGTTCTTAAATCATTTGGCGAAAACAAAATCGCTGTAATTAAAGTAGTTCGCGAAATAACTGGTCTAGGTCTTGCTGAGGCTAAAAAAGCCGCTGAAACTCCAGACTCAGTACTTAAAGAAAACGTGTCAAAAGAAGAAGCCGAAGCAATTCAAAAGAAACTTGAAGAAGCCGGCGCTAAAGTTGAACTTAAATAGTTTTCACTTTAGTGGAACATTACTTTACTAAAAAACCGCAAATTAAAAGTAAGCAAACCAAATATAGCGCCGTTGTTTTTGAAAAACATTTTAGTTTTTTTAAAGACAACGGTGTTTTTTCCAAAGACAACATAGATAAAGGAACTTATCTTTTTTTAAAACATTTTGACCTTAAAAACCTAAACACCAAAACCGTTTTAGATATAGGTGCTGGAACTGGTGAAATCTCTATAATTTTAGCGAAGCAGTTTCCAGATCTTAATTTCACTGGAATTGAGATTAACGAAAGAGCAGTAGCGCTCGCTAAAAAAAACAGTGAACTTAATCAGTGTATAAACACTGAGTTTATCCAAGGTGATTTTTTGGAGTATGCTGTAAATAATAAGTTTGACTTAATTGTTTCCAATCCACCAATTAAGGTAGGTAAGCAAACTCTTTTCGAGTTTTACCACAAAGCCAAAAGTTTACTTTCTGAAACTGGGCAGTTTTCACTAGTTGTCAAACACTCACAAGGTGCTGAAAGTCACATTAAGTTCTTAAAAACTTTATTTTCGGTAGTGGAATTTAAAAAAGACGCAACTTACTATTTAATTTCGTGTTTTAATTAAAACTTTATTTTAAAAACCGCAAAAGTGGTTTTTAAAAACTAAAAAAGGAGTTTAGATAAATATGGGACGTGCATTTGAAGTTAGAAAAGAAGCAAAAGCCAAAACAGCCGCAGCTAAAACCAAAGTTTACTCAAAATATGGTCGCGAAATTTACGTCTTGGCTAAAAATGGGTCTGCCGATCCTCAAAGCAACCCTGATTTAAAGCGAATTATTGAAAAGGCTAAAAAAGACCAAGTTCCAAACGATATTATTCAGCGTGCTATTGACAAAGCCAAAGGTGCTGGTGGTGAGAACTTTGTACCAGTAGTCTACGAAGGCTTTGGGC
The DNA here is from genome assembly GCA_963543345.1 of uncultured Acholeplasmataceae bacterium. Classification (GTDB taxonomy): domain Bacteria; phylum Bacillota_I; class Bacilli_A; order Acholeplasmatales; family Acholeplasmataceae; genus CALISC01. The sequence continues at coordinate 1,273 of CAUUBG010000027.1, forward strand.
AAGGCGACGCTCAGTTTATAATAGAAACTTTAACTGACAACGTTAACCGCACGATTTCGCAAATCCGCGCAGTTTTAAACAAAACAGGCGGAAAACTTGGAGTGTCTGGCTCAGTTTCGCACCAATTTGCCCATGAGGCTATTTTTAAACTACCAGTTCATGAAGACGATGTGCTAAACGCACTGCTTGAGGCAGATGCAGACATTAAAGACACCACAGCCCTTGAAAACTCAACCGTGGTCTACGCTGAAATTGATAAATACGGCCAAGTTAAATCCGCGCTAACCTCTGCTTTTCCTGACTGCGAGTTTGAGATTGACGAAATCACTTACTCAGCACTAACTTTAGTTGAACTAAGTACTGAAAGCCAAGAGAAGTTTGACAACATGCTTATGCAACTTGAAGAACTAGACGACGTTCAACATATTTATCACAACGTAAAATAATTATGGAAAAAGAAATTTTAGACTTTATTTTAAACAAGGTTGGTTATATCGCTACAGTTTCTAAAGAAGGTGTGCCAAACGTCGGCCCTAAAGTCACAATGCGCCATTTTTCTGGAAATATCTTAATTTGGAACGAAACAACTTGCAAGCACACTAAGTTCAACATTGAAAAAACCGGCAAAGCATCAGTTTGCTTTGTAGACGAAGTTACGCAAACCGGGTATCGTTTCACAGGGCGCGCCACAATTTTAGACAAAACTAGTCAACTTTTTGAACTGTACTCAGAAAACGCGAAAAGCCTTGGACTAAAACAACCCGAACACTTTGGACAACTAGTAGTAGAGCAAATTTACTTACTTGACCGTGGACCAAAAGCTGGAACTTTACTTAAAAATTTTGCGTAAACGATTTTTTAAAATAATACAAATAAACCTTAAAACCAAGCTTTGCTTGGTTTTTTTATTAATTTACAATAATTTGTCTTAAAAAAGCAAATAGTATATAATATTTAGGTATGTGCACACGCACAAAGGCAATGATATGTAAGGTTATTAAAACACAAATAGCCGTTGCTGTGTTTTAAACAATTTACATGGAGCAAGCCTAATCTTTTGAATTAGACGAAAGGAGACTTTAAATATGGCTGAAAAATCAAAAGGAACAGTAAGAATTACTCTTAAGTCATACGACCACAAACTAATTGATCAAGCCGCACTTAAGATAGTTGATGTTGTAACTAAAACTGGTGCCACTGTCGTAGGACCTGTGCCACTACCAACTAAACGTGAAATTTTCACTGTACTTCGTTCACCACACGTTAACAAAACAGCTCGTGAACAATTTGAACGAAGAACCCACAAAAGATTGATCGTAATTGAAAAAATCGGTCAAAAAACCCTGCCACAATTGTTTCAAACTGACTTACCATCAGGTGTAGATATTGCCCTAAAACAATAAATACACACAAAAAACAGGCAAATAAGACAAATTATCGTAGACGATAGAAAGGAAAAATTATGTCTAAAGGAATCTTAGGTAGAAAAATTGGAATGACTCAAATCTTTTCTGAAGACGGCAAGTTAATTCCAGTTACCGTGTTAGATTGTGCTGACAACGTGGTGCTTCAACAAAAAACTGTTGAAAAAGACGGATATGTTGCTACACAACTTGGTTGCCAATCAAAACGCGAAAGTCTTGCGAACAAACCAATTTTGGGACATGTTGCAAAAGCAAATACTGCTCCTAAGCGCTTCGTTAAAGAACTTAGGTTCAAACACAGCGCCTCAGAGCTAGCCAACCTTACAGTTGGTCAAACTGTAGAACCTACAATTTTTCAAGTAGGAGAATTAGTAGACGTGATTGGAATCACTAAAGGAAAAGGATTCCAAGGTTCAATTAAGAGACACGGCCAACGCCGTGGACCTGAAGCTCACGGTTCTCGCTACCACCGCGCCCCTGGTTCAATGGGTGCCATCAAGGGAAATATGAAAGGAAAACCACTTCCTGGTCACATGGGACACGAACAAGTGACTATTCAAAACCTTGAAGTTATCAAAGTTGACAAAGAACAAGCACTACTTTTAGTAAAAGGTGCCGTTCCTGGTCCAAATAAAGGATTTGTTGTGGTTAAATCCGCTGTACGCTAAAGGAGTTTAAATCATGGAATATAAAGTATTAAACCAAAGCGGCAAAAAAGTAAAAACAATTGAGTTAAACGATTTTGTTTTTGGAATTGAGCCACATAAACAAGCACTTTACGATGTTGTTCGTGCACAACGCCTTGCGATGCAACAAGGTACACACCTAGTTAAAAACCGTTCAATGGTTTCAGGTGGTGGACGTAAACCTTATAAACAAAAAGGAACTGGTAGAGCCCGCCAAGGTTCTCGCCGTGCAGTTCAATTTGTTGGAGGTGGCGTAGCATTTGGTCCACAAGTTCGCGAATACGACATTAAAATCAACAAAAAAGTTCGCCAACTAGCTCTTCGTTCTGCACTTTCTCAACATGCTCAACGCGGAACATTGGTGTTAGTTGACAAGGTTTCTCTACCTGAAGTTAAAACTAAACTATTTGCCCAAGTCTTAGAAAGCCTAAAACTTGACCGCAAAGTTCTGTATGTTGACAGCGAATTTGAGCCAAATGTTGTCCTAAGCGCACGTAATTTGAGTCAAATTACTGTCATGAACGAACCTAGCCACACTTCTGTATATGACTTACTTGACGCTAAATACTTACTACTTACAGTTGGTGCTGCTAAAGAATTTGAGGAGGCGTTATGTTAAATTTAACTAAAATTAAACAATTTGATATTTTAGTTGAACCTGTTATCACTGAAAAATCAAACAAGTTAATTGAAGCCTCAAACTCATACACTTTCCGTGTTAAAAAAGACGCTACTAAACCAGAAATCAAGGCTGCAGTTGAGTCTATTTTTAAAGTAACTGTCTTGAAAGTAAGAACTGTGATTTCTCCTGCAAAGAAGAAAACAGTTGGCCGCTACCAAGGTATGGTATCTGCTTTCAAAAAAGCCATCGTTACTCTAAAAGAAGGCGACAAGATTGCTGAGTTTACTATTTAGTGAAAGGAGTAAATGATGAAAATTAAGACCTATAAACCTACTACTAACGGACGCCGTAATATGTCTGTTATCGATTACTCTGAACTTTCAAAAGTTGCTCCAGAAAAATCACTACTTGCTACTTTGAAAAAAACTGGTGGTCGTAATAACCAAGGAACTATCACTGTTCGCCACATCGGTGGTGGTGTTCGTCGTAAATATCGCATTATTGACTTTAAGAGAAACAAAGACGATATAGAAGCAGTAGTTAAGACTATTGAGTACGATCCAAACCGTTCAGCAAACATCGCGCTAGTCGCTTACAAAGACGGCGAAAAACGCTATATCTTGGCGTGCGAAGACCTAAAAATTGGTCAAGTTATCCAAAGTGGCGAAAACGCCGATATCAAAGTCGGAAATGCTCTTCCACTTAGCAAAATCCCAGTTGGTACTTTTGTGCACAACGTTGAGTTAAAACCTGGCAAAGGCGGACAAATTGCGCGTTCAGCGGGTACTTCTGTCCAAATTCTTGGCCGTGAAGAGAAGTACGTGCTACTTCGCTTGCAAAGCGGTGAAATGCGCAAAGTTTTGGCAACTTGCCGTGCAACTATTGGTGTAGTTGGCAACTCTCAACATGAACTAGTTGTACTTGGTAAAGCAGGTCGTGTTCGTTTAATGGGCGTAAAACCGCACGTTCGTGGTACCGCGATGAACCCAGTTGACCACCCTCACGGTGGTGGTGAAGGCCGCACACCAATCGGTCGTAAACAACCACTTACTAAATGGGGTAAGAAAACTCGTGGAGTTAAGACACGCGATCCTAAAAAAGCATCTAACAAACTTATTGTTAACCGTAGAAAAGGAGGAAAATAATGTCTCGTTCAATTAAAAAAGGACCTTATTGTGAATACACACTACTTGCAAAAATTGAAAAAATGGCAAAAGCAGGTGAAAAGAAAGTTATTCAAACCTGGTCTCGCCGTTCCACTATTTTCCCAATTTTCGTAGGGTTCACTCTAGCCGTGCACAACGGAAAAGAACACGTGCCTATCTATATTACTGAAGACATGGTTGGCCACAAACTAGGTGAGTTCGTGCCAACTCGTACCTTTAGAGGACACACTAAAGCCGACAAACGTGCGGCTGCTAAATAAGGCTGGTGAAATTTATGGAAAAACAAGCAAAAGCAATCGTACACGACGCCAAAGTTACACCACGTAAAGCCAAATTAGTGATTGACTTAATTCGCGGCGCAAATGTCAAAGAAGCGCTGGCTTACCTTCAATTTACTAACCGCAAAGCATCTCCGATTGTCAAAGAATGCTTAAAATCAGCAATCGCGAATGCAGTTAACAACTTAAAGTTAGACCAAACTAAGTTGTATGTCAAAGAATGCTATGCAACTGAAGGTCTAAAAATGAAAAGAATGTTGCCACGTGCCAAAGGTTCTGGTGACACAATTGTCAAAAGACGTAGCCACATTACTGTAGTTGTGGCTGAAAGGGGATAAGAATGGGTCAAAAAGTTAGTCCAGTCGGTCTGAGAACCGGAATTATTCGAAACTGGGAATCTCGTTGGTATGCAGACAAAAAACTCGTGCCTGCCTATATTAAAGAAGACTTCCTAATTCGCAAAACCATTAAAACTTATCCTGAATACAAAGAAGCGCTTATTTCTTCAATTGAAATTGAACGCTACAAAGGCAAAGAAAAAGACAAGGTTAGAATTCGCCTGTACACAGCCAAACCAGGGCTAGTAATTGGTACTAACGCCGAAACTCGTGCCAAAGTTATCAAAGCCCTTGAGAAAATCACTAAAAAAGACGTGATTTTAAATGTTGTAGAAGTTAAACGCTCAGAGAGAAGTGCCGAAATCGTCGCACAATCTATCGCTACCCAACTTGAAAACCGTGCGTCTTTTCGCCGTGTGCAAAAAATGGCAATTCAACGAGCTCTTAAAGCCGGAGCCTTGGGTTGTAAAACCCTAATCTCTGGTCGTTTAGGCGGTGCTGAAATGGCGCGCTCAGAAGGATATTCAGAAGGTCGCGTTCCTCTACAAACCTTGAAAGCAGACGTAGACTACGCAACTGCTGAGGCCAACACAACATACGGTATTCTTGGAGTTAAAGTCTGGATTTACAACGGAGACGTTAACAAAGGCGAAACTCGCGAAGAGAAAATCAAGGCCTATGAAGACGCCGCGCCTGAACGCAGACCAAGATTTAAAAAACCAGGTCAAAGACCTGCTCGTCCAAACGGAGGTAAATAGTTTATGTTAATGCCTAAAAGAACTAAATATCGCCGTCCACACCGTGTGTCTTATGAAGGTGTTGCCAAAGGTAGAAACGAAGTTATCAACGGAGACTTCGCATTGCAAGCCCTTGAAGGTTCATATATTACTTCTCAACAAATAGAAGCAGCTCGTATCGCAATGACCAGACACATGAAAAGACTTGGTCAAGTTTGGATCAACATTTTCCCACACATGTCTCGCACCAAGAAACCTCTTGAAGTGCGTATGGGTTCCGGAAAAGGTGCGCCAGACCACTGGGTTGCGGTAGTTAAACAAAACAAAATTATGTTTGAAGTAGCCGGAGTTGCTGAAGAAATCGCTCGCGAAGCGCTTCGTCTGGCTTCTCATAAACTACCAATTAAATCAAAAATTGTGAAAAAGGAGGTTAAATAAGCATGAAAAAGATGCAAGAACTTAGAAAATATACAGATCTTGAAATAGAAAGCAAAATTTTTGAGTTAAAACAAGAAATATTTAACCTACGTTTCAAACAAGCAACAGGGCAACTGACAGACACAGCCCGCGTTAAAAAAGCCCGTAAACAAATCGCTCGACTTTACACTATTTTAACCGAGCGCAAATCAGTGAAGGAGTAGTCAACAATGGAAAGAGAAACTAAAAGAAAAGTTTTCCGTGGTAAAGTTGTTTCAGATAAAATGGATAAAACTATAGTTGTCGTTGTTGACACTTATAAAAACGATCCACTTTACAACAAACGCTTTAAGGTATCTAAGAAATTCCACGTTCACGATGAACAAAATGAATGCAAAATCGGCGATACTGTGGCGTTTGCAGAAACCCGTCCACTTTCTCGCACTAAGTCATTTAGACTAATTAAAGTGCTGGAAAAAGCCGTGGTAATTTAGTTTAAGAGGTGATTAAAGATGATTCAACAAGAAACTAGATTACTCGTTGCAGACAACACAGGAGCAAAAGAAGTTTTAGTAATTAAAATTCCAGGTGGTACTCGCCACCGCTACGCTAATATCGGCGATCTTGTAGTTGTAACTGTCAAAAAAGCAACTCCTGGCGGAGTTGTTAAAAAAGGTGACGTTTGCAAGGCAGTAGTTGTGAGAACCAAAGACGGACTACGCAGAGCAGACGGGTCATATATTAAATTTGGTGAAAACGCAGTTGTATTGGTCAAAGAAGACAAAACCCCTCGTGGAACTCGTATTTTTGGACCGATTGCTCGCGAACTTAGAGACAACAACTACACGAAAATCTTGTCTTTAGCACCAGAAGTTTTATAAAAAGGAGGAATTTGTTAAATGTATATCAAAACTGGAGACAAAGTTGCCATCATTGCTGGCAAAGACAAGTTCACTACCGATAAAAAAGGTGTTAAAACTCGCACAACTGGCCGCGTTATTCAAGTGCTTCGCGACAAAGACATGGTAGTCGTAGAAGGTGTGAATATCGCCAAAATCGCCAAAAAACGCGGCG
>CAUUBG010000028.1:0-7961 GCA_963543345.1 uncultured Acholeplasmataceae bacterium
CAGAGCAATTGCTGAAGCCACTGGTTTGGCAAACCGTGCAAAAAAAGATTCAACTGGTATTTGTTTTATTGGTGAGCGTAATTTTCAAAGTTTTTTAGCTAACTATTTAAAAACTTCAACAGGTCCAATTAAATTTTTAGATGGCCGCATAGCAGGTACTCATACTGGTTTAATTAACTATACAATCGGACAAAGAAAAGGCATAGGATTAGGCAAAACTTACGAATTTGACGGACCTTTTTACGTAGTTGGCAAAATCCCTGAAGGAGATACTCTTTTAGTGGCACCTGATAGTAGTTTAGAGTATTTGCATTCAAATAACTGCATTATTGATAATTTGGTTTTCAGGGCACCAAAACAAAATGGTAAATATTTTGCTAAATTTCGCTACAGACAAGAAGACATTGAAGTTGAAGTTGAGTTTTTAGAAAACAATTCGGCTAAAGTTTACTTTAAACCAGCCAAAGCAGTTACGCCTGGTCAGTTTTTAGTGCTATATAACGGTGACATTTGCCTTGGGGCTGGTCGCATTAAAGAAGTGTATATGGACTCTGATTTAAGGAGGTATTAAGGTGAACGAAGGAACTGAAAACACTACAACTCACCAACTTATTTTTTTAAAAACCTTAAAGACTGGTCTTGAGTACATGATTTGTTTGTTTAAAGCAGAAGGTGTAAAAGAAGGCATTAGAATTATTGGTAATTTCCAGGCATTTTCAAATGGAAAACCTATGCGCGCTGGTGCTGCTTATGAAGTTACTCACACCAAAAGCCCACACCCTGTTTTTAAAACTTACAAACTAATTTCTTTTTCAATCCCACACGGCACCACAGAAGAGCAACTGGTAAATCTTTTTAAAGCGCTTAACATTCAAGGAGTTGGTAGAGTTAAAGCAACTAAAATTTGGGAAGCGCTTGGCAGTGATGCTGTTAAAAAAATCAACGAAAACCCAAGTTGTTTAAATAACCTTGGTTTTTCAAACAGTGTAATTTTAGAAATTACTAAGAAAGTTCAAGATAACTTCAAAGAGGTTGAGATTTTAAATTTCTTAACATCAGTTGGGATTTCTGCGCGTTTTGCTGCACAAATTTTTAAGAAACTACCAGATGCTGTTGTAGAAATCAAGAAAAATCCGTATATTTTGGCTAAAAAAATTAATAGGTTTGGTTTTATCAAAGCAGATTTAGTAGCCTTAGCACTAGGTATTGAAAAAACTGACTTAAAACGCGCAGAAGAAGCAATTTTTCACGTGATTAGTACATATTCAATTGACGGACACAGCTACTACACTAAAGACATGTTAATCCAACAAACAGAAACTATTTTAAAGAAAATTGATGAATACAAAATTAGTGAATATCCTTTGAAAACTGCAATTGATAACTTGATTTTTGTCAAACGTTTATTTTTTGAAGATGGCTTTGTGTATTTACCAGAGATCTATAAAGCAGAGGTTAATGTTGCTAAAATGCTCAACAACATATTTGGAAACAACACAAACTCCTTGCCTGATGAGTATATAGATCAACAAATTAAAATAAAAGAAAAAGAAAACGCTATTTCTTACACCGAAGACCAAATTAAAGCCATTAAGATGGCTTTAACTAACTCACTTTCTTTTATTACTGGCGGACCTGGTACTGGTAAAACTACTATTTTAAAAGCAGTTAACGACATTTATCTTGAATATACAAGAAAAGATAAAACTAATAAGTTTAAAGTAAAAAACTTACTATTGGCGCCAACTGGCCGCGCAGCTCGCCGAATTTATGAAAGCACTGGAGATGAATCCTCTACTATTCACTCAGCACTTGAGTGGATTCCTGCTCAAGATGACGAGCGCTCTTATCGCTTCAATAGAAACGAAAATAAACGTTTTACTGACGTTGGCCTAATTATTGTAGACGAAGCCTCAATGTTAGATATTCGCCTAGCAGACGCACTGCTTAGAGCAATTGACAAAAATACCAAAGTTGTTTTTATTGGAGACGGACACCAGTTGCCAAGTATCCAACCAGGTCTATTTTTAAACGACTCAATTAATTCAAAATGTTTTCCAGTGACTACTTTAAACCAAATTTGCAGACAAAGTAAAGACTCTGGTATCGTTCCTTTAATTTCTGCACTTAAAAATAAAGAAGTAAATGAAACTAATTACAAAAACTTTATAAACTATGATTTAAGTATGGGCGAATGCTCAGTTGAATATATCCGCAACAACATCATTAACTTTCTGCAACTTTGCGAAAAACAAAACATTGATATCTATCAAGACTTTCAAATTTTAATTCCTATGAAAGAAGGAGAATGTGGAGTTCACGATATTAACAAAATTTGTCAAAACTACTTTATTCCCTATGAAAACAGAGATCGTTTTTTAGAGATTAGAAAAGATTCACGATTTTATATTAACGACAAACTAATGATTACTAAAAATTACCCAGACCACGGTGTGATGAACGGAGATATCGGCAAAGTCGTTGATATTCAGGCAAAAACTTTTGTACTAAAAATTGGCGATAATTTAGTATCTCTGCCTATAGATATTAAAGAAGATACAGAACTTGCCTATGCTTCAACTATCCACAAATCTCAAGGTTCTGAATATAAGTTAGCAGTTGTTATTTTATTAAGCCGCTTTTATATAATGCTGACCAACGAACTACTTTATACTGCTGTTTCTCGTGCTAAAGAGAAATTATTTATAATTGGTGAACCTAGCCAACTTAAAATGTGCACAGTAGATGAGCAACAACGCAATTCTACTTTAATTAAAAGAATTATTGAACAAAAAGCAGAAATTACTAAACTACAGTTAAGCGAAAAGGAGTGATTTATGAACGTATATGATTTTGTCGTAAAAACACAAGACAACCAAGACCTAAAACTAGATATCTATAAAGGAAAGGTCTTGTTGATAGTCAACACCGCAACTAGATGCGGTTTTACAAAACAATACACAGAACTTGAAGAACTTTACTTAAAGTACAAAGACCAAGGATTTGTAATTTTAGATTTTCCTTGCAATCAGTTTTTGATGCAAGCGCCTGGCACTGATTCTGAAATTCACAATTTTTGCGTGATGAATTTCAACACAACTTTTCCACAATTTTCTAAAATCAAGGTTAATGGCAAAGACGCGATTGAACTTTACAAATACTTAAAAGAAGCTCTGCCAGGTGGCCGAATAAAGTGGAACTTCACTAAGTTTTTAATCAACAGAGAAGGCGAAGTTATTGAAAGATTTGGTTCAAAAAAAACACCTTTGAGTTTTGAAGAAAAAATCAAAGCTGCACTAAGTGCTAATCTGGAAAACTAAGCCAAAAAAATTTTTTCAAATTAAAAAGCACAAATTACCCAAAATTGGGATAATTTGTGCTTTTTGTATTGGTTTGATAAATAATTTTACTAATAAAAATTAGTATTGATAATCGTAAGATTCAAATTGTCTAATTTGGCTTTTAACATAGCTTAGTTTAACAAACAAACCAATAAAGCCAAGTATACTAAAAAAGAATCCCAGAATAAGTAAGATATCTCCTACTTTACCTTCAAAGGCTCTAGCAATTGAAATAATGTAGAATATAAAAGTCACTATACCAATAACTCCAGTTGCTAGGAATAAAACTAAAAATAAAATTAGATAAGACCCAAAAATAGCAGTAATACCAGATGAAGAAGAACCTTGGATTGAACTAGCACTGACATTTGAACCAAGACCCCCAGCAATAGAACCAGCAGTAAGTCCTGTTAAAGTGACTAGCAGAACTGGGATCAAAATAGCCAGACCTACTAAAATAAAATAAAGAATTATAGTTGTTTTAAGTGCTTTTTTGGCGCTCATATAACTAGAAAGTTTTGTTGAATTCATTTAACACCTCTTAACCAGTATACATTTTTGTAAAAAAAAAAAATCAAATAATTTTAAAAACTATTTTACTGACTCTAAAGGTTCTACTTCGCTAAACCTAAGTTCAGCAATTTTTTTATTTACATAAATTAATTTAATAAATAGAGCAATTAGTCCAAACAGAGGCAGAAATAAACCAACTATTAACAAAATGTCGTGAACTCGTGCTTTAAACACTTGAACGATAGATAAAATGTAGAAAATTAAGAGTAATAGTCCAGAAATTCCAATTGCAACAAATAGTGAAACATATACTGGTAAATACAAAAAAATAATAGATTTATTTTTAGGTATACCAGTATCCGGATCAATACTTGGGCCTATATCTAAAAAGCTGGTAGTAACTAAGATTGCAGCAAAGATTGCAACAATTATAAAATACATAACAATTGCTGCAATGATTGATTTTCTTGCACTGCGGTAATTATATTGTTTTAATTTATTCAAAATACACCTCTGTTTAATTTATTTAATTAGACCAAGTTGGTTTTCTACTTTTGCTCGGTTCTCTAAATTGTAGAGAACTTCTAGTAGAAGCAGAGCAAACTCATGTGAATAGCCACTTGAATGTCCGGTGACTATGTTGTTTGAGTGAACAACCGGCGCGTTTAAGTATGTACCTTGCATGTATTTCTCAAAGCCAGGAAAACAGGTAAACTCTGTGTGGTCAAGTAAACCTACGTAGGCTAAAAACACAGGTGCTGCGCAAATTGCTGCAACCGTTTTTTTAAGTTCGGAAAAGTCTTGAATTAAAGCAATAATTGCTTTGAACTGATTTGAACTCGGGCTTTTAATAAGTTCAGACACCCAAGGACCACCTGCTACCACAACAAAGTCAAAGTCTTTAGCGTTAACTTCTGAAATTAAGTATTTAGCCTCAACTTTTAGACCATTTGAACTTACACATGCAGACTTATCGGAAGTTGAGACTAAACTAACTTCCATACCAGCTCTAAGTAAAATGTTTCTGGTAACCAAGGCTTCAGTTTCTTCAAATAAATCGCCGATTAAAATTATTCCTTTTTTCACTTTAAGCCTCCAGAGAAGCAAACAAAATAGTTTCAAGTTTAGCCATAGTCTCTGGTCTTTTGGAGCCAAAGTATTCGTTAATTTGACTAGACTTTGAATCAAGTAAATCAGAGACAATTTTAAAAGCTGACAAGGGAATTTGTTTAATTTCGGCAATTTGTGCTAAAGAAGTTAGTTCCATATCACAAACATAAACTTTTTGTGTATTATTAAGGGGACTAGTTACAAAACGATCTGCTGAAAAACAAACAACTTCACGAAGTTTTGTGCAACCTGTTTGCTTTAAGTCAAAACTTGGGACAGGGTCGTTGAAAACCGATAAGTCAAAGTCAGAAAAAATAGCGTATTTCACTTGAACTATTTCACCTAGCTCTAGACCAAAGCCACCGGCTAGACCAATGTTGATAATTTTTTTAACAGAGAATGCATTTTGTTCAAGCACAAAAAGAGCTTCAGTTAAAGCAAAAGCAGCATTAGTTTTACCAATCCCGGTATAAAGAATTGCGACAGATTTATGATTTAGCATGCCAGTATAAAGTTCAACGTCTGAAAAAAAACGTTTAGGGTTGTCTAACTTATTTTTAAAATAAGTTAGCTCTGTGCACATCGCACCAACAATTAGGGTAAGTTCTTTCAATTTTAATTAGCTTTTGTGGTTTGAACTTCTACTTTAGTTCTGCGTCCTCTTTTTTCTCTTGTTCTAGTTTGAAAGTAGGTAGTAATAACATAAGAAAGATAAGAGATAGCCGCGGCTAGTAGGGCAAAAGCAATTACCCAGCGAACTATGTAGTAAACGCGGGTTCCTTGGTTTTTGTGAAGTCCACCAATTAGCTCAATAATTGGGAAGGTAAAACGGGATACAAAAATGATACCAGACACAATCTTTTGACCAGTTAACACGGCCACTAGCATAGCAAGTGATAAGTAAAGTGCGTGTTCTGCACCGCTGTAGGCCAAAAAGAAAATAGATGTACCAATTATTGGCAAATAATGCACAAAGTGTAGACGATAAAGCACAGGGCGCTTCAACATAAATACCAGCGCTATTAACACAGCTAACAGGATTGCTAAGAATACCGAGATAAACATTGGGTAGTGTTGATTAAATGAAAACTGACCGCGCATCACTAAGTTAAAAAAAGCTGCTACTTTAATTAAATAAAAGTCTAAAAATAAAATAACTAGGCCTGCAAAAACTTTATCTGAAAATGAAGAAAGCAGCACTGCGGTTAAAAGAAAGATTAGGGTAACAAAGCGAACCCAACTAATCATTAGTTCGCCAATTGTCAAAGCGTTGTTGCGGTATTTGTTAATTGCGCCAACTAAAGCATGAATTTCTGCAAATATCGCGAAAGCTGCCAGCATTACAGCTACGACAATTGCGACTAAATTAACAACTGAATAATTTTTTTTAGTCATATAAAACTCCTTGAATAATAAAATTTAAACGTAATTTTGTGTGTTTTTAGTATAAAAAAGTAGTCTTTTGGAAGTGAAGACTACTTTTTAATTTCAAAATAGATAACTATTTTCTGCGAGGGTTTTTAAGTTCTGCTTGAGCAGCGGCTAGTCTTGCAACTGGAACTCTAAACGGAGAACATGAAACGTAGGTAATACCTGCGTTGTGGAAGAACTCAACTGAAAATGGGTTACCACCGTGTTCACCACAAACTCCAAGTTTAAGTGCTTTGTTGCCTTTTTTGCCAAGTTTAGTAGCAAGTTTTACAAGTTCACCCACGCCTTCTGGATCAATTTGTTGGAAAGGGTCAAACTCATAAATTTTGTTTTCATAATAAGCAGGCAAGAAGTTAGCAGCGTCGTCTCTTGAAAAACCAAAAGTTAACTGAGTTAAGTCGTTGGTTCCGAATGAGAAGAAGTCAGCTTCTTTTGCGATTTTGTCGGCCAAAATAGCAGCACGCGGAATTTCAATCATTGTACCAACCTTGTATTCAAGATTAACTCCGGCTTCTTTGATCAATTGGTCTGCAACTCTACATACAGTTTGTTTAACAAACTGAAATTCGCGAAGTTCACCAACTAATGGGATCATAATTTCTGGAACTAATTTCCATTCAGGGTGTTTTTTAGTTTGAGCAATATAAGCAGTAATTACCGCTTTAGTTTGCATTTCAGCAAGTTCAGGGTAGCGAACCGCTAAACGGCAACCACGGTTACCCATCATTGGGTTTTCTTCATGAAGAGAAGCAATTACGCTGTAAAGTTCTTTTAATTCAACTTTAAGTTCGCGAGCAAGCTCTTCAATTTCTTTAGCCTCTTTTGGAATGAACTCATGTAGAGGTGGATCTAGATAACGAATGGTCATTGCTCTACCTTCTACAGTTTCAATTAAGTCTTCAAAGTCTTTTTGTTGATATGGCAAAATACGTTCAAGCGCTACTTTTCTTTGTTCAGCAGTAGCAGATACAATAAACTCACGAATCGCTTTAATACGAGTTGAGTCAAAGAACATGTGTTCTGTACGAATTAAACCAATACCTTCGGCACCAAATAAGATTGCTTGTCGAGCATCTTTTGGAGTTTCGGCGTTAGCACGCACACCAAGGGTGCGAACTTCGTCAACCCAACCCATGAATGTTTCAAAGTCTCCAGAGATTTCTGCAGGTACAGTTTCAATTTTTTGCAAATAAACAGAACCAGTTGAACCATCAATACTAATGTAGTCGCCTTCTTTAACTTCTGAGCCACCTAGACGGCAAGTTCCGTCAGATAAAAATTGAAGGTCATGGCAACCAGCAACACAGGTTTTACCCATACCACGAGCAACTACGGCTGCGTGTGAAGTCATACCACCACGAGCAGTTAAGAAACCTTCAGCAACGTGCATACCCTCGATGTCTTCAGGTGAAGTTTCCAAACGCACTAATACAGATTTTTTACCTTCTGATTTCAGGCGAAGAACTTCGGCAACAGAGAAGGCTACTTGTCCAGTTGCAGCACCAGGAGATGCAGGCAGACCTCTGCCGGCAAGTTTAGCAGTTTTTAAAGCAGCACTTGAGAAAT
>CAUUBG010000029.1:0-7679 GCA_963543345.1 uncultured Acholeplasmataceae bacterium
TGCGTATGTTAAAGAAATTAAGATAGAAAACTTTATTAACTTTGGCGATTTGTCTAAACTAGGAACTAACTTAAAAGCAAATCTTCTTAAAGCCTTAAGTTACGCTATGTTTGTAAGAAATCCAAACAGACCAGACACCCATAAAGATGAGTTAATTAAACTAATTAACAGTGATTCTTCTAAAAAGTATTTTGATTTCCTTGATAAACTTGGCGTACACATTTTGAGTTTCTCTCAATTAAAAGACATTGATTTTTCTAAATTTAAAGAAGTTGAAACTGCAGTGAAGGCATATCAAGCGAATTTTGCCAAGATTACTGAACTTAAAAACAAAATTTCCGCAGAGTTAGATTTAGCTAAAAAAGTTGCTTTAGTTAATGAAATTAAAGCGTTTATTTCTGCAAACCAAGCAACTGCTGGAAACTTATCAGAAATTCTTTCAAAACAAAAAGAGCAAATTACTAAAATTGCCGACTTTATTAAAGGTTTAGTTAAAGAACTCGCTAACTTAAGTGAAACTGAACATCAAGAATACACAAAAACTTTAAGTGAACTTCCTCATTTCTTGTTAAACCTAATTTACAAATTGGGCGAAAAAAGAGCTCGTGCCTTAAAAAATCAAGCAGGTGTTATTTCGCCTGAGTATCAAGCCGAAAAATACGATAAATTCTTTTTATTCTGCAACGGTGTTTACTCAATTTTAGCGCACTCAGAAAAATCAGGCGATCCTAAAACTATGCATCCATCTGCTAAACAGTTAATTGATTTGTTTTATAATGATTTTGTGCATCAGTTAGTTAAAGACTACAGCAAGATTAAAAACCTAAACGAATTACTTGAAAACCAAGCAAATGGAATAACTAAGTTGAGCGAAAACTTAGATAAACTAATTGAAAATTTAAAACTAAATAAATAATATAAAAACGCCTGATAAGGCGTTTTTATATTATTGTTTAACATCAATTAGTTTCTCTTCTATAAACAGGTTATTAAGTTTTCTTTTAGAACTAAAAGTAGGTTTAAAACGTCCACTTTCCCACCTAGAAATTGTAACGTAAGTAACCCCTAAAATTTTGGCAAGATCGGCTTGCGACAAAAAACGACGGTCCCTTAGTTCTTTGATTAACGCAGAGTAATTCATTTCTCCTCCTTTTTTAAACTTTAGACATATGAATTATAAAAACAATTAAAAAATGTTTTAAAAAATTTTTTCAAAAAACTGGATGTTTTTAAGCACTTTTGAGATGAGTTTTTGACATTTATTTGAAAACTGCCAAACAAATCCCCTAACTAACGGAACACCCAGTCTTTATCAAACTTAAAAAACTTTTTACCATATTGGTCAAAACGGCGTTTTATATAACATAATAGGCTAATAATACCTTGTATGTGGTATAATTTTTTGTGTTAATTTAACCCACGGAGGACATCAATGCTGAAAAGAAAAAAATACGAGAATGCTGCTGGAAAAGTTCATCCTCTTGCATATGTTGTACTTGCATTTTTCTTAGTTTTAATCTCAATTACTATAGTTTTTATCACTCCAAGTGCAAAAACTAGATTTACCAACGAAATTCAAAAAAACTACTCTAATTTAAAATTTGGTCGTCAATTGGCAAACTCAGATAAATACACACGATACTTGCCAACTGAAAACATCTACATCCCAATTTCTCAAAGAAAATTATACTCAGTGTTAGAAAAATCTAAAACTGCTACTGAAAGTCTAGTTTTTGCCTACTATGGAACTAGAACTCATAAAAACACTTTGGAAAACCTAGGACCAATTAACGAAGAGTTTACTCGTTTATTTGACGGTTACGAAAACGCACAAACTAAAGTAGAAAAAGACGAAGAGTTTGCAAAAGTTACTGGTAAAAAAATATACTTCCTTGATTTACTTAAAAAACCAGTTGAAATTGAAGACGAAAAATACTACTATCCTGACTACAAAAACTTTAAGAAAAAATACCCAGGTCTGTATCAACCTAAATACAGCCAAACAATGCTGGTTTTCTACAAAGGCGAACTCCTTGATTTAAGTGCCGAAGAACAACTTAAAACCACACTTGAATCACACTCAGACATCCGTCTGGAAGTTCAAAGATTCATTGAACTGATTGCTAAAAAAACTTTTAGAAAATAACTTTGAATGATTTTAAATCAATACATTAATCAAATTCAGGCAGCAGCGCCTGAATTTGATATAACTGCTCTAGATATCTCTAAAAATCCTGACTTTGACTTAGCCCTGCCGCTTTTTAAACTGGCAGCATTGACTAAGCAAAAGCCAGCCGAGATTTTTCTTTCAATTGAACAAAAAATCGCTAATTTAAATATTATTCAAGAACTCGCTTTTTTAAACGGGTTTTTAAATATTAAACTAAATCAAGATAAGTTTAAAGCAGATTTATTTAAAGTTTTGGTTAAAGAAAACACAAACTTCCCCGTTTTTAAACCAAACAAGCGTAAGTACTTCATTGACTACTCAAGTCCAAATGTTGCTAAGTTTTTCTCAGTTGGCCACTTAAGGTCAACAGTAATTGGAAACTCCCTTAAACAAATCTTAAAGTGTGCAGGAGCAGAGGTGTATGGTGAAAACTACCTTGGCGACTGGGGAACTCAGTTTGGCAAGATGATTTATGCCTATGAAAACTGGCTAGACACCGCTGAGTTTCAAAAAAACCCACTTGAGCATCTGCAATCTCTATATGTGCGTTTCCACAAGGAAGTCGAAGAGAACCCACAACTTGAAGACAAGGCTCGAGAAATTTTTAAAAACCTTGAAGACAGAGACGAGAAATACCTGAAACTTTGGCGCCAATTTAGAGAAATATCTATCGCTGAGTTTTTAAAAGTTTATCGCACGCTCGGGGTTGAGTTTGAAAATATTTCTGGAGAATCTTTTTACAACGACAAGATGCAGCCAGTTTTGACCAAACTTAGCGAAATGAAAGTCCTTGAAAAAGACGCAGGCGCAAAAATTGTAAGGCTAGGCGAAGACATTCCACCTGCCCTGCTTGTGCGTTCAGACGGCGCTACTCTTTACTTAACTCGTGATCTGACAGCCCTTGAATACAGAAAAAATCTACATAACTTTACAGACATTTTATACGTTGTTGGAAACGAGCAAAAACTGCACTTTGAACAACTAAAAAGATTGACTAAAATCTACGGGATTGACACCAACATTACACACGTTGGTTTTGGGCTGGTTTTGACAAACGGCAAGAAAATGTCAACGCGTGAAGGTAAAACCAAAGGTTTAAAAGCCTTGCTAGATCTTGCGATTTTGGGTGCTAAAAATATAATTTTAGAAAAAAGGCCAGAGACTAAAGAAATTGATTATCTCGCTGAAAAAATCGGAGTTGGCGCAATTATCTTCAATGACCTTAAAAACGACCGAACCCTGGATTTTGAGTTTAACTTAAACCAAGCCTTAAAGTTCGAAGGCCAAACTGGTCCATATATCCAATATACAGTTGTTAGAATTGCTTCTATACTTGAAGGACAAACGCTAGACTTTACTAAGTTTGACTCTAAATATTTAACTAAAGAGTTTTGGCCTGTGTTAAAATTAATTGATAGTTTTAAAGAAACTATTGAAAAAGCAGCCGAGACCTTAATGCCTTCTACTGTGGCTAAATACTTACTTAATGTGTGCGCTAGTTTTAATAAACTATACGCCCAAACTCACTTTATAGTTAAAGATAGTTTAGTTCAAAACGCAAACCTATGCTTCCTTTACTTCGTGAGATTAGTTTTAGAAAAAGGCTTAAAACTACTTGGAATAAGTCCAATTGACAAAATGTAAATTTTGTCAAACTGCTCGATTGGCGGAATTGGCAGACGCATACGACTCAAAATCGTACGGAGAAATCCATATCGGTTCGACCCCGATATCGAGCACCATTTAAGAGATTTTTCAAAAAAGCGGTCTTGTCGAGTGCTTTTTTTATTTTTTTGAGTAATTCGCGCGTGTTTTCGCAAGTATATTTGCGAAAAACTAAAAAGGACGCAAATATGCACAAAAAAATATTTAAAAAAAGATTTACGCTGTATGTATTTTTAATTGCACTGCAAGTTATTTTGTTTATTTTTTTCACAACTTTCTTTATCTTAAGACAAAATAGAATAAAGGTCACAAAGCAAGGTAAAGAAATTAAGTTTTTTGATGTCAAAATTATAGGCGAAGTTAAGTTTCCAGGAACTTACCGTGTAATGAAAGGAACAGAACTAGCATCTGTTTTAAACTACGCAGGCGGATACACGGAAAACGCAGTCAGAGACCTAGCCGAGCAGACTAAAATTGACCGAAACCGTACTTTTTTAGTTAAAACTGACACAAAAGGCAAAATCACCAAAACTTATAACTTAAATACAGTTACCTATAGGCAACTCGTTGAAATTCCAAAAATTACTGAAGAAATTGCGACTAACATCTTAGTTAAACAAAGAACTACTCAATTTAAATCAGTTGAGGAACTACTTGAAATAAAAGGTATAGGCCCAAAAACCTTTGAACAAATTAAACCCTACTTTTTTGCAGATTAAAAATAAACTTTACTTAATTTTTCCACTCACCGCAATTTTTTTAGTAGCCTTAAAATTCCCACTTTTTTTACTGATTTTACTTCCTTATATTTACTTTGCTAGAAAAGTAGTTTCGCACAAATTAGTATTTTCCGTACTTTTATTTTTTGGACTGATTTACTTGCTTAATTACTTACTTTTTAGTTGTCCATATTTTGGCAATTACTACTATTGTTTTAAAAAATCGGGAGATACCGCTTACTTAACAAACGGTTTTACTCGGCTTTCTGTGTACGCTGAGTCAGACCTTCAGGTTGGTGATTTTATTAAAATAGATTCGCGTTTTTACTTTGCCAGAGAAGTGGATTTAAATCAGTTTTCAAAACAAATTGCGGGACACTACTACATTAGACACAGTGCATCTAGGTTTAGTTTAAAATATCTTTATTACTCGTATTATTTGTCTAAATATTTGACACTTTTTCCTGAAAACATCAAAACTTGGCTCTCAACGTTTTTGCTGGCAGAAAATACTGCTGACCTAGACACACGCAGACTAATTTCGGGATATGGATTGACTTCAGTAATTTCTGCAAGCGGTCTTTTTACCGCATTTTTAATTACTTTAATTAAAAAAGTTTTTAATTATTTTTCGGTAAGTGAAAAAAAGCAGTTAATTTTTTTAACTGTTTTTTTATTTTGGATGCACTTTTCCAATCCTAAAGCCAGCAGTTTTAAGTTTGCCTTTTTTTACTTAATTTATTTAACTGCAAACTTAAAAAAAATTAAAATCAGTAAAATTAACGCACTTTCTTTAACTGGTCTGGCAGCATTTGTCTTAAATCCTTTTTCTGTATTTAACTACGGATTTGTTTTAACTTATCTAATTTCGTTTTTTTCAATTTTAAATAAAGTAAACTTCAAGTGGCAGCAGGGCTTTTTTAAAGGAAAAATCAAATCAAGTATTTATTTTTATTTAATTATTTTTCCGCTGAGTGTGAACTTTGGTGGCAAACTCAATTTAGTCACCTTGTTTTTAAGTAGTTTTATTTTACAGTTTTTAACTTATTTTTATTTTCCTTTAATTCTAATTTTACTATTTTTTTATCCCTTTGCATATGCTTTAGAATATCCTTATCGGGCGATTTTAACATTATTTAAGCATTCCAGAATGAACTTCTTAGAACTGAGTTTTCCTGAGTTTTCACCTTACTTACTTGCGCTTTATTATCTACTTTTAATATACTTAGTTTTTAGAAAAACAACCTATGTTTATCTAAAAAAATACATATTTCTTTTTACGTTAGTATTATTTAAAATAAAGTTTTTACTCACACCTTTACCTTGTTTAAAAACTGTACAAGAAAGCAATACAACGGCGATGATTTTAATTTCAAATGCTAAAGCCACGCTCATCAATCCTGCAAGCAAAACCCTTAGCACGTTTAAGAAGCTTGGGCTTGTTTTTGAACCTGAAGTAATTTATACAGACCTATTTTATTTTGAAAAAGAGTTATTTGCCTTAAACGAAATTAACCCAAGTAAATTTTACTTTACAAAACTTCCTAAAACTGTGCAAGATAACTACTATTTTTTGCCAAATAATTTTCAAATTGGGAAATTTGAGTTAAATTTGCTGCACACAACTAAAACTTATGAACACACTAGCAACCGAGGTCCGGTGTTAGAACTAAAACACAAAAAAGTTTCGTTAGTTTTTCTAAACTCAACAACCCACTCTAAACTTAACTTATTTTTAACTGAATACAAAGACTCAAAACCTACTCATATTCTTGCAAGACCAAATAGTGATGTGACTGCACCTTATTTTCAATACAAGTTGCGTTATGTTAAAAACATAGCAACCACTAAAACTGTAGATACCTATTTTTTAACTAAAAACTCAGTCTTTAGATACAGCGAGCGATACATGCTTTTACAAAAACTCTAAAACTATAACTTTACTTAAAAAACCTACCAAAAAAGTAAAAAACGACCTGATTTTGGGCTAAAAATGTTATAATTAAGCAGTTAAATCAAGGAGAAAAAATATGAAAAAAGTCTTTTCAACTACGATCGGTGGTCGTAGCCTAAGAGTAGAGATTGGCGAAGTTGCTAAACAAGCGCAAGCCTCTGCTTTAGTTTATTATGGAGATACTTGTGTGCTGTCTACAGTTTGTTCAAAAGCAAATGAAAACCCACTACAAGATTTCTTTCCACTCATGGTAATTTACCAAGAAAAAAAATACGCTGGTGGTAAAATCCCTGGCAACTTTATGCGAAGAGAAGGAAAAGGTTCTGAATACGAAACTTTAATGTCTAGACTAATTGACAGACCAATTCGCCCGCTTTTCAAAGAAGGATATAAAGACGAAGTGCAAGTTGTTAACACTGTAATGTCTTTTGATGAAGCCTGTTCAGCACCACTTACTGCTATGCTAGGTTCATCTATTGCTTTGTCTATATCTTCACTGCCTTTTGAAGGACCAATTGCTGGTGTAACTGTTGGTATGATTGATGGTAAGTTTGTAATCAATCCATCTATTGCTGATTTAGAAAAATCTAGTTTAAACTTAACAGTTGCCGGTACTAAAGACGCTATTAACATGGTAGAAGCTGGAGCAAATGAGTTAAGCGAAGAGACAATGGTTGAAGCAATTTTATTTGCGCACGCTGAAATTAAGAAAATCTGTGCATTCATTTCTTCAATTCAAGCAGAAATCGGCGAGGCTAAAAAACCAGTTGAAATCACTGTATATAACCCTAAATTAGTTGGTGAACTTGAGAAAAACTATGCTAAAAAAATCAAAACCGCACTTTTGGTTTTTGACAAGCAAGAACGCGACCTAGCATTAGAATCTTTGAGAGCTGAAGTCATTGAACTTTACTCAAAACAATACGATAAATTAAATTTAGACGAAGATACTCGCAAACTTTACGATAACGAAGTATTTTTAGCATACGAAGACTTAGTTAAAATTGAGTTTAGAAAACTTATTACTGTTGACAAAATCCGTCCTGACTCAAGAAAAGTCAAAGAAATTCGCCCACTTTCATCAAGACTAGACATTTTGCCAAGAGCACACGGCTCTGCACTGTTTACTCGCGGTCAAACTCAAGCATTCGCAGTTTTAACTTTGGGTGGT
>CAUUBG010000030.1:0-7249 GCA_963543345.1 uncultured Acholeplasmataceae bacterium
TTCACTGTGCGTAACTACACAAGTTGGATGTTCTATTGGATGCAGTTTTTGCGCAAGCGGAATACTTAAGAAAAAACGTGATTTGACTACTGCTGAGATTGTTGGCCAAGTTATGAAAACTCAAGAAATTAAACAATGTAAAATAAACTCAGTGGTGATTATGGGAATTGGTGAACCTTTTGACAATTTCTCAAATGTTATGGCTTTTATTGATATCTTAAACCACTCAAAAGGTTTAAATATTGGCCAGCGCAGAATAACTGTCTCAACATCTGGTTTAGTTCCAAAAATCAAAGCATTTGCTGACCGTAATCTGCAAGTTAACCTAGCGCTTTCTTTTCACGCTCCATTTGATGATCTTAGAAGTCAGATTATGAAAATCAACACAATTTTTCCAATTGATAAACTAATTGATGCCTTAGACTACTACTTAGCAAAGACTAATCGCCGAGTTACAATTGAGTACATTTTAATCAACGAACTGACAGACACTGTAGAGTGTGCTAAAGAACTAGTCAAATTATTTAAACAAAGAAACGTCTACACTAATTTAATCCCTTACAACGAAGTTAAAGAAGTTTCATATAAACGCTCAACTCCAGAACGCCAAAAAGCCTTTTTTAATGTTCTTAAAAATGCGGATATGGATGCAATTTTAAGAAAAGAACAAGGCTACGACATTAACGCAGCCTGTGGGCAGTTAAGATCAGAAGTCTTGAAGAAACATGAACATAAAAATGAATGCGCTTGTAATTCGTAAAGACACGGCATTTTATAAAGTAGCCTTGTTAAACCAAGAAAACAAAATTGTTGATGCAATTGTAGCTGGTAAAAACAGATTTGTAAAAACAAAATCTGTTAAAACTAATTTCTTAAATTTATCTGATAAGAAAGAAATTCAGTTTTTAAAACAAACTCCAAAAATTGGAGATATTGTTGAACTCAAAGATTATCAAGGTAAATATATTATTGAAAAAATCAAACCACGAAAAAATGAGTTTGTCAGACCAGACTGTGCAAATATTGACCAATTAATCTTAGTATTTTCTGTCGCTGACCCTGAATTTTCTTTTATGCTACTAGATAATTTTTTGTTAATTTGTGCAAAAAAACAAATTCAACCGATTTTGATTTTAACAAAAATTGATATAGAAAACACAAAAACTAAAAAAGTATTAACTGACCTTCAGTACTACGAAAAGTATCTTGAGTTAAAAGTTATTACAGTTGATAACAACAATTTTAGTTTTGACAACTTTGACATTTTTAAGGACAAAGTTACTATACTAACTGGTCAAACTGGAGTAGGAAAATCTTCTTTTTTGAATAACTTAATCCCTGAAATTAATCAAAAAACTGGTGAAACTTCAAAAGCGCTTGGCCGTGGTAAACATACAACCAGAAACTCAGAACTTTTTAGGTATATGCAAGGATACATTGGCGACACTCCTGGATTTTCTTTACTTAACTCAGGAACAGTTTTAGAAACTGAGTTAAAAAAATACTATCCTGACTTCAATTTATTTAGTCAAGATTGCAAATTTAAAAATAAATGCCTACATTTAAATATTCAAGCAAAAGACTGCAAGGTAGTTGAACTTTATGAAACTAAAGTTATTGGTGTCCGTTATCTAAACTACCAAAAAATATACGCTCAAATTAAACAAAGGAGAATAAAACAAAAATGAAAGTTGCCCCATCAATCTTAACTGCTGATTTTTTGCATTTAAAACAAGAACTTAAATCAATTGAAACCGCAGATCGTTTCCATATTGACATAATGGACGGAAACTTTGTGCCAAACATTTCCTTTGGCCCGTATATCACTAAACTGGCAAACAACTCAACCAATGTTCCACTAGACATTCACCTAATGGTTGACTGGCCAGACTTTTGGATTGATAAGTTTAATTTAAGCAATACCTATAACATCACTTTTCACTTTGAGGCTAAAAGTGATATTTTAAAAACTATTGATAAAATCAAAGAAAGAGGAAAAAAAGTAGGAATTTCAATCAAACCCAAAACTGAAGTTACAGAAATTCACACACTACTTAATGAAATTGACCTAGTGCTTGTGATGTCTGTTGAACCTGGTTTTGGTGGACAAAAGTTTATAGAAAGTGCACTTGGCAAAATTAAGGAACTAAAAACATATCGCGAAAAACACGGGCTTAACTTTGAAATTGAAGTAGATGGTGGAGTTGATTCTTCTAACATTGAAAAAATCAAAAAAGCAGGAGCGGATATTGTGGTAGCAGGCAGTTTTATTTTTAATCAAACAGACCGCAAAGCAGCGATTAACTCTTTAAAATAACTTATTAAAACAATTGTCTTGTTTTAGCTATTGTGGTATACTTATTAAGTATTTTTAGCAGAAATGAGGTGATTTAGTTGGCTAAAATAGTTGTTAGAGAAAAAGAAACTCTTGAAGACGCACTACGTCGTTTCAAACGCGATGTTGCCAAAGCAGGAATTATCGCTGATGCTAGAAAAAAAGAATTTTACGTTAAACCATCTGAAGAACGTAAAGCACGTCTACGTGCAAACCGTCAAAAAGCAAGACGAGCATCTAGATAAGTTAATTTAGTTTAAAAAAGAGGTTTATACCTCTTTTTTAATATAAAAATAAATTAGCAAGGAGACTTAATATGCAAGAAAAATTAGAATTAGTTAAGTTAATTTTTAAAGACGAGAAACTACACACTATAGCCGAACTTGAAAAAATGTTTCCAAAAAGAAACTTAAAACCAGGTGCATTGGTTACTCGCTTCGCTCCATCTCCAACTGGATTTTTACACACAGGTAGTTTATTTGCATCGCTAATTTCTTGGCGTTTTGCTAAGCAAACTGATGGTGTTTTTTACGTTAGACTAGAAGACACCGACACCAAAAGAGAAATTGCTGGAACTGGCGAACAAGTTTTAAAAGAACTTAAAGACTTTGGCATTGAACCAGATGAATCTTTTTTAAAGTCAGGTGAATACGCACCTTATATTCAGTCAAAGCGAAAAATAATTTACGATTCAGTAATTGCTGAAATGATTAAAAAAGACTTAGCCTATCCTTGTTTTATGACACAAAGCGAGTTAAGCGAATTAAGAAAAGTGCAAGAAACAAACAAACAAAATCCTGGTTATTACGGTGAGTTTGCCAGAGACCGTTTTCTTACAGACAAAGAGGCTATTGCAAAAATCAAGTCAGGTGTTGATTTTGTTATTCGTTTTAAATCGCCTGGTGACGCAAATAAAAAGGTTATGGTTCGCGATTTAATTCGCGGTGATTTAGAAATTCCTGAAAACATTCAAGACATCGTTATCATGAAAAATGATGGTCTGCCAACTTACCATTTTGCGCATCTAGTAGATGACCACTTTATGCACACAACTACAATTACCAGAGGTGAAGAGTGGCTAAGCAGTCTACCTATCCATTTGCAACTTTTTGATACTCTTGGCTTTAGCCGTCCAGACTACGCACATTTACCTGTAATTATGAAAGTAGATGAAAATGGGCAACGCCGTAAACTTTCTAAACGAAAAGACCCAGAGGCCGCAGTTTCTTACTTTCTTGAGCGAGGATACCCAACACTTGCTTTCCTTGAATATTTGCTTACAATTGCTAACTCTAATTTTGAAGAGTGGCGAATTCAAAACCCTGGTAAATCTATTTTTGACTTCAACTTATCATTTGAAAAAATTAGTTTAGACGGAGCACTTTTTGACATTGAAAAAGTTAAATACTTCGCAAGAGAATACCTTGGAAATCTTCCAACTAAGCAGTTTTACAAAGAATCTTTGGCTTGGTCTGAAGTATACTCAAAAGAGCTTTATGACTTTATTTTAAAAAACCCTGAATACTTTAAACAAATTATTTCAATTGAAAGAGAAACTGAAAAACCGCGAAAAGACTACGCAAGTTTTTCAGAAATTATGCCTTTAATTGGATTTATGGATGACTCTGTTTATTTTGCTAACTTAACTAAAGACTTAGTGTTTTCAGAAAAACTTACCGATGCTCAAGTTTTAGAAATTTTAAAACTATATGAAGCAAACGCAGATATTGTTAACCTTGCATCTGAAACTGAGTGGTTTGAGGCATTTAAAGCACTATTTTCAAAACTAAAATACGCTGCTAACAAAAAAGAATATAAAGCAAACCCAGAAAACTACATCGGTATGATTGCAGATGTTGCTGAAGTTCTAAGAGTTGCTTTGGCCTTAAAAAAATCTACTCCAAACTTTTATTTAATTCAAAAAATTATGGGACCTGCCAGAATTAAACAAAGAATTTCTCAGGTTTTTGATATAATAAAAAACAGGTAAAACCTGTTTTAATGGCCGCTTGGAGAAACGGTTAACTCATATGCCCCTCACGCATACATCCACGGGTTCGAATCCCGTAGCGGTCACCAAATGTAAATAAACCCCGTTTTATGGGGTTTTTATTTTTGTACGCTAAGTCTTTTAGTGTGTAATTTATGTGAAACAAAAATAATAAAATCTTTCACATAAGGAGCAGTAATGTATATTGTAAGAATTATTAAACAAGCCAGAAAAAACACAAAAAGTTACATAACTAAGATACTTTTTTTATTTAGACCATCGGATTTTGCAAACACTAAAATTGTTCAGTGATAGTGAACAATTTAACCTAAAACACTAAAATTGTTCAGTGATAGTGAACAATTTAACCTAACTAAAATTATTCAAATACTGCAATATTTGATTAAAATGTATTTAATGCCAAGATAAAAACAAACTAAATAGGTAGCATATTTTGCAGTACACAACGATCTTGTGAAAGAGAATTAGAAGATTTTAATAATAGTGAAAATAACATACAAAAGATTTTAATTACAACGGCACTTTATTTTTTAAACTTGAACAGTTCATTAAGTTAAAAGATTTTTTAAAATGAAACATAGAATAGGTAGCATATTTTACTTAATATCTTAAAATAAAAATCCAGTAGAATCGCTCTTCTACTGGATTTTCTAATTTTAAAAATGTAAATTTATTGTAATAATTATATGACTACAAATATACCTACATCTTTATCTAATTTTATTTAAAACTAATTTCTTCGTATTGAAGTTCGCTTGATTTACATAAATCAGTACCATAGATTTTTCTTAACTTCTCAATTTTAATAATTTCTTTAGCAGTACCGGTTTCCACAATTTTTCCTTCCTGTATTAACGAAACATTAGCATCTAAAAATAATGCGTGGTTTGGATTGTGAATGGAAAGCAAGATGGTCTTGCCCGTATCTTTAATTTTCTTTAACATACTCAAAACCATATTTTGATTTTTTAAGTCAAGTGCAGAAGTAGGCTCATCTAGAATAATAACTGGTGTGTCTTGAACTAAAGCAGCAGCTATTAACACTTTTTGTTTCTCGCCCCCACTAATCTCACCAAGACATTTATTTAATAACTTCTCAATTCCAAGTTCTTTTGCAATTTCTTTAACTCTTTTAACCAGGTTCTCATTTGGTGATTTGTAAAACACAAGTTTGTTTACCAAACTAAAAGAAAGATAGTCAGAAATCTTAACATCTGAAAATAGGCTAATGTGTTGAGGAACATATGAAAATATCTTACTTCTTTCTGCTATTTTTATGGATTTTAACTCTTTTTCTCTATAATAAATATTTCCGCTAATCGGTTGAAGTAGTCCAGCAAGGAGTTTAAGTAAAGTAGTTTTACCAGAACCGTTTAAACCCAAAAGTACGTTAATCGAGCCTTCTTTGAAAAACAAATCTACATTAGAAACTGTTTCTTTGATTTCTTGTTTCTTGTATTTAAAAGATAAATTACTAATTTTAATATTCATTTTTTTGTCTAAACCTTTTGAAAACTAAAATAAAAACCACAATTAGTGTGCTGAGTAGTGAAGTTGTTGCACTCAAAGGCACTTCTGAGTCTGTAAAAGAACGAGAGATAATATCGCAAACTACCATAAAAGTAGCACCAATAGTTATGGAAAGCGGAATTGAGTATTTGGTGTTTCTACCAATAAATAATCTAGTTATGTGTGGTACAACAAGGCCTACCCAGGCGATTTTACCGGAAAAGCAAACAGAGATTGCTGTAAGCAAAGTAGCAATAATTATAATGCCGTGTTTATAAACTTGGTAGTTAATTCCCTTTGTTTTGGCCTCAGTTTCACCGAGAGCAACGATGTTAATTCGCCAAGCAATTAAAAGTAAAACTGATACGCAAACGAGAACTACTATTGCCATTATTAAAACTTGTGAATACAAGGCATTTCCGAAACTACCCATTTCCCAGTAGACAATTGAAGCCAGGGTAGTTTGTGGGTCTGCAAAATATTTTAAAAAAGCCAAAACAGCCGACATTAAACCACCTACTAATATCCCTGAAATTAACAAAATAGTCTGAGACCCATTTTTAAACAACCTAGCGATAAGCAGGGTTAAAAACACAGTAAGTAAACCTAGAGAAAAGGAAAACATAGAAATGAAAACTGGGCCAAGTCTAAGAAGTATTGCGCCTGCTGCTCCAACTGAAGAACCCGCTGACACTCCGAGTAAGTCTGGTGAAACTAACTTATTTTGAAAAATCTCTTGATAAAGCAAACCAGAGACAGAAAGGCCAATACCAGCTAGCATAGCCATTGTGGTTCTAGGTAGTCTTAGTTTAAAAATTATGGTTCTTTGTACAGAGTAGGCTGTGTCTTTAGTGAAAACCGCTTTAAAGAAACTACTAAAACCAATGTTGTATCTGCCAACCATTAAAGCAATTGTAAAAATCACCACCATTGTTAGCAGAGTTAAAGGCAGTGCAATTCTAAATTTTTTCATTCATCTAGACAAGTGGTTCTAAGTTTGGACCAAGACCTGTCAGCATTGCTAAAGCGTCTTGTGCACTCAGTGAGTAGCCAAAATATTCTTTTATTGATTTTGTTAACATGCCAGCGATGTCAAAGGCAAATAAATCTGGATGCAAGGACATTGCTTGCTGGGCAAAAAATATCGGAGTCATTGCAGAAAGTTGTTCAAACGCAGTCACGCCAATCGGAATTTTATACAAGCGACCGTTTTTAACGGCCTTTAACTCATTGAATGGAGCCTGCGCAATTTTAAGTAAGTTAGTGTGTTGATAAATGCCACCGAAAACTACGACATCCGGATTGTGTTTTAAAATCTCTTCATCAGATAGACGGTTAGTTGTAATTTTACTGAAGAGGTATTCATAAGCCAAAACAGAATATGCGTATTCTGT
>CAUUBG010000031.1:0-7075 GCA_963543345.1 uncultured Acholeplasmataceae bacterium
ACAGTTTATTTTTCTAAAGCCAGTGGCTTTTCTCAACACGACGGTGTTAGAGCAGGTAAAAATAAACTGCGTTTAGTGGTGCCAGAAACTGTAGACACAACTAAGTCTACCTACATTTCTGTAAAACAAGAATGGTTTGAAACTAGCAGAATGGGCAAGATTACCGGCATCAAAGCCAAGCAAGGTAAGCACTTAGCACTCGACTTTACAGACCGCGAATACAACCGTGAAGTCTTAACGATTTACACCAAAAACTGGTTTGGAATTAAAAAAGAACACGACGTTATTGTAGATTACTCTAACTTTCTTCGTGTCTTTTTCCCAGAATCACAAGACGGCGTTGCTCCGCGCAAACCTGTAATTTTGCCATACTCAAAATTACAAACCGAATATAAACACATCTACGAAGAGTTGTACAAAATGAAAGGTTTTGTAGCGTTTGACGAAAAAGGACAAGCCAGCGGACAACCTGTAAGTAAAGAAGAAGTCTTTATAAAAGAAAACGCCAGAGGCCGTGCGTTTATTGTTAACAACAACACGCACATTTCTTTGATTTACGATTTTGTGCTACCAGGTATCTTTAAAAACCAAGCCCAAAAAACCCAAGTTTATGATTT
Organism: uncultured Acholeplasmataceae bacterium; assembly: GCA_963543345.1. GTDB lineage: Bacteria > Bacillota_I > Bacilli_A > Acholeplasmatales > Acholeplasmataceae > CALISC01. The sequence goes on from CAUUBG010000031.1 coordinate 618, forward strand.
AGTTGAAAAAGTAATGGGCAAGGCCAGAACTCTTGACCCTGAAAGCCAAGGTCTGGAAATTAAGTTAAACACACCACCTTTTTATATTTCTAAGTTCCTTGGTTGGTACTATATTGACCCAGTTGGCAACCGAGTTGACCTAAATCCAGGTGAAGAGTTTTTAATCCCACAATGGGTAAAATCAGAGCTTAGACTAATTGCTAAATACGACATTACCACAGATACTGACAAAATAGGCCCTGAACTAGACAAACAAGGTCTAGTCGCTATTTCTTATTTTGACGGCGCTGAAAGAGTGTTTTTTGACATTGTCAAAAAAGGCAGTCCTTTAAAAGAACACGTTTATCAAAAACCAGGATATACATATGAAGGCTGGTATAGAGATAGTTCTTTAACTGAAAAAGTAAATTTTGCGTATGAAGTCGCAAGCGCTCACACTGTTCTTTACTTAAAATCTATTAAGCAAAATCAACCACAACCTGAAAAACCAGTTAAGTATCACACTATAAACTTTATTACACCAAGTGATGCGAACCAATTACTTCCAACCAGACGTGCACACGGCGAGAAACTAGAGACTAACTACTTAACTCCATCACTTGTCTCTAGACTAGATGAACACGGTAATCTTTGGGAACTAGACTACTGGAATTTAGTAGACCCGATTACTGGCGCGAGAACCAGATTTGATTTAAATACTCCGATTACCGAAGACATCACTCTTGAGGCTGTGATGAGAAAACGAATACCACTTACCACTAAATATACAATCAAGAGATACTATGAGTCTGTTGACCAGGCCGGTAACTTCGTTGAAGATAAATCTAAAGAAGAAGTAGTAGAAGGCCAAACTCCAGGGCAAGAAGTTCAGTTGAGCCCAACCCAAACTAATGCACCTACTGGTTTTAAATTGGCTGACGGCACTGTAACTAATAAAAAAATCAATAAAGACGGCTCTACTGTGTTTGAACTTAAGTACACTCGCAATCGCTACAAAGTAAACTTTGAAGTTAACTACAACGGCAATCACTTTAAAGATGTTAGTGCTTCTTTAACTCCTGAGCAAACTGTAATGCACGATGGTAAGTTAACTAAACCAGCAAACCCAACTATTACTAAAGCAGGATATACATACACCTTTAAACATTGGCAACTTAAAGACGAGATGGGAAATGTTTACAAGGAAGTTAGCGCATTTGATTTTGCAAACACCAAAATCACTAAAAACTTAACCTTAGTTGCTTATTTTGAAGAGAAAAAAGACACAGCAACTTATACTGTTAAGCATATTTTCCAAGGCATTCAAAATCAAATTGACGAGCGAGTAGAAGAAAAGAAATTTACAGAACAAGTTGGTAAATCAGTTACTGTTACTCAAGAAAACAGAGATAAAGGCTACGACCAACACTTTGAAGTTGCAGATTTCGCTGATACTAAAAAAGTAGAAGCCGACGGCTCTACCGTTTTTGAAATCAGATACGCCAGAAAGAAATACAAAGTTAACTTTGAAGTTAACTACAACAACCACTTTGCAGGGGCAAATGCGTCAAGCGAACCTACGCAAACTATTTCTTATCAAGGAAAGGTACGCAAACCTGAATTTGCACCTTCTCTTGCAAAAGCAGGCCATACCTACACTTTTAAACATTGGCAGCTTAAAGACGAGATGGGAAGTGTTTACAAGGAAGTTAGCGCATTTGATTTTGACAACACACAAATTACTAAAAACACAACTTTAGTTGCTTATTTTAAAGAAGACGTGCAAACCGCTAACTACACAATTAAGCATATTTATAAAGGCTTAGTTTCAACTCAAGATATTGTTGAACTTGAAACCAAAACCGCTCAAGTTGGAAGTTCGGTAACTGTGTCTGAAGCCAACGGTATTTCAAAACCTGGTTTTGAAATCAAACCACAAAGTCAAACCAAAACAATTCAAGCAAATGGCCAGACCACATTTACTTTAACTTACGAAAGAAAAACTTACTTAGTTGAGTATAACTACAACTCAGGCATGCTAAATGGAGAGACATCTACTTCTGAAACCTATAAGTTTGAAGAACTTTTAAGAGATGTTGAGCATCCCGAAAAAACCGATCCTGCGCACCTGAAAGACTACACCTTTGTCGGTTGGCAAGATGAAGCAACTGGCCAAATGATAGATTTTTCTAAAGACACCAAGGTTGTTAAAAACTTAAAACTAAAAGCAATTTGGCAAGAATCAACTGCAACCCGCCCAGTTTACCTAAAAATGATTTGGGAAAAAATCAATGAACCGCAAGACATTGAAGTTGAACAAAAAATCTCAACAGCCAGAACAATCGGGGCAACTGCCCAAATTACAGACGCCGACATTAGCGCTGCTTTAAATCAGTTTATTTCAAATAACCCACGTCCTAATCACGAAAGCAATTTTGATGCGGTTAACTCAGTGCCATCGGTAACAATTACTACTTCAACCGATAAACACTACATTACTCTGTACTTTAAAGCCAAAACTTACACCGTTAACTTTGACAGAAGCGGTCTGCTAGACTCTTCTGTAGACAACCTGCTTAAACAACCAATTGTGCTTAAGTACTCACAAGTCTTGCCTGCTGACTTAATTGCTAAAATGAAAGCAGTTAAAAAAGCGTCAACCGGTAACAAAGACTATATATTTAGCAGACTAATTGAAACTCAGTCTAACCAAACCTTTCAAGAAGGAATTGCTTACAATAAAAACATTACTTTAAAACCAGAGTTTCTGGAGAAAGACGTGTTGGTAGATGTTACTCCAAAAGTAGCCGCTCACGACACAGATAAAGCAGACGCAAGTCAGTGGGAAGTGCAAACTGGTAAAGTTGGAGATACATTTAACTACCAACCACATACTGGCATTAAAAAAGGCTGGCGATTAGTTGGTTGGTCAAAGACCAACAACGGAATCGCTGAAAGCATCCAGTATACCCGTGACTTAAAAGAAGTATATGCGGTTTTTGCACCTGCTGAGACTACCTATACAATTAAACATATCTTTAAAGGTATTCCTGAAGAGAGTATTGCTGATGTTGAGAAAACTACCACTAAAAATGCCTTGACCAATTCTTCAGTACAGTTGACTAATCAAGATAAGTATCACGACTACGAAGAAAATGGTTTTGATGTGCAGTTGCCACCTAGTGCTCAAACTATTAAAGCAGACGGTTCAACTGAGTTTACAATTACCTATGTTCGCCGCGAGTTTAACGTAACTTTCAAGGTTAACTACAATAATCACTTTCCCGGTACTGCTGGAAACATTCCTGTTAGTCAAAAAGTTAAGTTTGAAGGTAAAGTAAAAGCACCTACAAATCCAACTATAACTAAAAAAGGAAGAACTTACTTATTTAAACACTGGCAACTTGAGTCTAGTATGCACGGAACTTACTCAGAGCAACAGGCTTATGATTTTTCAAGTCAGGTTAAAGGAGATGTTTCTTTAGTTGCTTACTTTGAAGAAACTATTCACAAAGTAACTTATAAGATTGTGCATTATTTGGAAAAAACTGGTAAAGACAGTGCTTTAAATAATCAGTATGAAAGAATTGAAGAAGTCAAGTCTGACCAGAAAGTAGAAGACGGGGCAACTTACCAAGACTACGCTAGTCTAGACTCCCAACTTTACGAGAAACACACTACGCACCCTGAAAATAAACTAACCGCTCAACTAACCGCTGGCGACAACACAGTTGAAGTTTGTCAGTACTACAAACTAAAAGAAGTTGAAGTTAAGTTTAAGAAAACTGAAGGTATTGTTTCGTTTACTTACGACACTCTTAAAGTTAAAAAAACTAGAAGTGTTTCGCTTCCTAGCTACACTCTTAAGAATACTCATAACTTCCTTGGTTGGGCGTTATCTCAAAACGGTCAAACCCAAACTGAGTTTATTGTTGAAAAAAATACAAGCAGCCTTGAGATTTTTGCAAAAACTGACTTTCAAAACAGAGACATCGTATACACTATTAAAAAAGAAAAACCAGACGGAACTTTTGAAGATCCGCTTACCGAGACAAAGAGTGGCAAAATTGGTTCAGTTCACACAGTTGTATACTCAAATCCAGATGAAAGTGTTTATCAAAGTCCAGTTTACTATAAAAGTTCACTAACTGTTAATGCCGATGTTAATCAAAACAAAGTGAATGTTACTTTAAAAAGAAAAGTTTACGACGTCACTTTTGAAGTTAAAGGTCATTCAAGTAGTGTTGCTAAAAGAACCATTAGACATGGTGCTAAAATTGGTCAGATTGACGAAAGTCAGTTTGAGGCCGATGGTCTTGGCATTAGAAAAGCAGAGTTAGATAGTCAGGAAAAAGACAAGGCAGAAATTGAAAATTTCGTTGTTAAAAAATCACATAAAGTAACTCTGTATATAGGTAGACCTACTAAGAAGTTTGGCGCATACCCACAAACTAAAGTTGACAATCCTGCCGGCATTAAACATTTAAAAGACGAAACACACGAACTTAAGTTTAACTCAAAAGCAAAAGACCACACTATGCAGTTTACTCGCTCATACTGGCAAGATACAGACGGCAATCAATACGAAAAATACAACGGTCAATACTTTAAAATAGAACCTGTTGATTTTATTAAAATTCCAAAGCAAAATACTTGGTTTACCGAAAAAATCATAGACTTTTCGCCATTCAACATTTATTACAATGGTTATTCTGACAACGCAAAACCTGAGCGTTCTATCTTTAAAGCAATGGTTCAAGATATCGGAAAAGTTCTAGGTGGCGAAGTTTATATGCCAACTTATGATACTGGTGATTTTATGGTTAAACTTGCTTTAGATGCTTATTTACAATCTCAGTTAAAAAAAGAATCTACTGATTACGCGAAAGCAATTTTAGGTAGTTACTCAGGTCAGTATATCGGTAATTATCGTGGTGTTGACTTAAATCCTTTTGTAGAATCCGGTCACTCAATGCCTTATTACAACAGTGGCCACCATCAGCACTGGTGGCTCGGCACCCAGTATCCTAACTCTAACCCGAGCGCGCGCAACATCCTCTCCGACGGCAATCTGAACTGGCACTACGTGAACAACGTTTTCGGTGTAGTAGTTTGCATTAGGTAGTCTCTTGACCACTTGCCGTAGGTACTCTCTTTCATTTCTATTTTAGAGATTTTCCCACTGCGTGGCTTTCTCACATAGAACAATCCGCTAATTTGGTCAATCAGCTTTTTGAAAACCTTTAGGTTTTCAAAAAGCCATCTTCCGATTTTTGCAGCACTCACTAGCAATTTAAGGTAATTCTAGCTAGGGGTACTTCGCTGCGCTTCGCTGTTGCGAAGCGCAGCGAAGTCGAATTTTAAAATGTGGATAACTTTTTTTAAAAAAAGAAGGAGAAAAATGAACATCAATAAGATAAATTTTGATAAAGATGAATTTGACTTAGCCGATGAATTAACTGAAATAATTAAATCGGAAAATACCGCTCAATTAGGCGATAAAGAAATAAATGAAATTAATGCAAACATTTCTTTTGACTATCACAATACCAGGCGTGCTAAGTTTTTAGGTGAACGTCTAATTTATGCAAACCACAAAGCACTTAACTTCCATTCCTTTGACTACAAAGGCTACGATGGCACGATTTATAGACTTGAGCGCAACTTAAGAGCAATAGTCTCAGCGCTGATTTTTGAACCGCTTTCAGTTTCTCCAACTAATTTATATGCCCTTACTAAGTATGAACTTAGTCAAATTGGCAAGTTTCTCCACAAAAATGTCCAAATCAGCACAATTCCTGCGATAACTCCACTGATTTACTCTTTATTTAAAAGAGACACAGACCACTTAATGCCTGTATTTGCAATGCCTTTCATTTTGCCTTCTTCAATCAAAGGCAAAATGAATGAATACATTTTGCTAGTTCCTATTCTTGGCTATGACCTGGCGATTGTCAACCTATACTCTGCATTTATTTCAGATACAAAACAAATTAACTTAATTAAACAAAAACTCATCAAACTATCGCTTACTTTTCAAAACTTTAAGTTGCTTGCAACTGATTTTGAAAAAAGCATTCTTGACCTCAATAAAGAATCTAGAATTGCCGTATACACTCCCAAAAACTTTAATACCGCTAAATTAGAAGTTTTTAAAATAAAGGACTCAAAAATTGAAACAATTTTTAGGCAAAAACAAGAACTGCAACTGTTTTTCCAACAGTTTATGCCAATATTTAGCAAAACAATTTCTCAAACTAATTTTAAAAACTTCTTACCGCTAATTTCATTGACTTTCAACGAAATCAATGAAATTAAGAGAACCGGTAAGTTCTTTTCAATTTTTGAAACATGGGAAGCACTTAAACACACAAAAATGTTTTCAGCAGGCAATTACTTTGTAATGGAACATATAGACAAAAGGCTATACGAAGTTGCTACTCTTAAAAACACAGAACTCCCTTGTTTTGCCTACATAC
>CAUUBG010000032.1:0-7044 GCA_963543345.1 uncultured Acholeplasmataceae bacterium
CTTCCTTGGTGAATTTCTAAAATACAGTTTGCGTCGTCGTACTCTTCGTTTAAAAATGTTAAAACTTCAAAGTCAGTGATTTCTTTTTCTAAAATGTTAAGTTCTTTTTCTATTTCTTTGCCTGTCTCTAAATCAGCCAATTCTGCAAGTTCAACTAAGTCTTTTAATTTAGAGTTAAGCAAGTTAAAAGTCTTTAACTTACTTTCTAGTTCCGCAAGTTCCTTTAAAACAACTTTGGCGTTGTTTTGGTTTTGCCAAAAACCAACGCCTTCAACTACTATTTTAAGTTCTTGAATTTGTTTTTTAAGTTCAGATGGTTGAACTGTTTTAGAAAGTTCCTTTAACTTACTTTCTAAGTGAGCAAGTCTACTTTTAAGTTCGCGATTTTCTATTGCCACGGTTTCTTTTTCTTTGAGGCTTTAGGTTGTTTTTGTGGTCCTTTGTAGTCAGTTGCTTGATTAGTTTGGGCGTTTTTAACAACCTCTTCACGTTCTGAGTTTCTTTCAACAACAGCTCTTAAAATGTATCTAGAAATCATTTCGTTAATTTGGTCAAGCATCTCTAGAAACATGCGTTTTCCTTCGTTTTGATATACTATCACTGGATTTTGCTGAGCATAGCCTTGCAGCGAAACCGCCTGTCTAAGCCCTTGCATACGGTCAATGTGCTCCATCCAATAGGTATCTATAGTTCTTAAAATTATCACTTTTAAAAACTCATTGTACTCTTCAACTGAAGACTTTTCAATCTTGTCTTGAATTTCTTTGTCTGCAAGTTCTTGTAAATATTTTTCAATTTCGGCTATAGACTGTTTTTGTTTTAAAGTGTCAAAATTGATAGCATTTAACTTAAAGATGTTGCCGTCTAAATATTTAAACAAAGGAGTAGTGTTTAGTTGACCTTTCTTTTGACCATATAGACGATCAAAAGTAATGTCCTTTAAGTATTGAATTAAAATCTTGTAAGCCAAATCTTGTACATCTTGGTTTTTAATCACAGCCTCGCGCTCAGCGTAGATAGTTTCTCTTTGAATACGCATGACGTCGTCGTATTTCAAGACATTTTTACGAGAATCGCAGTTCATACCTTCTACTTTTTTCTGGGCATTGGTTACCATGTATGAAAACATTTTAGACTCAATTGGTGGCATGTATTCAGAATCTGAGCTTTTATCTTGTTGAAGACCTTGCATATAGGCAACTCGGTTTTTAAAAGTTTCAGATGAAAATCTTTGAAGCAGTTCATCGTCTGCAGAAATGTAGAAACGAGAGTAGCCAGGATCGCCTTGTCGGCCAGATCTACCACGCAACTGGTTGTCAATACGGCGAGACTCATGTCTTTCGCTGCCAATTACCGCAAGTCCGCCCAGTTCTTTAACACCAGGTCCTAACTTAATGTCGGTACCACGACCGGCCATGTTGGTAGCGATGGTAACCGCGCCAACTAGCCCCGCGTTTTTAATAATTTCAGCCTCGCGTTCATGTTGCTTGGCATTTAAGACTTCGTGTTTAATTCCACGTTTAGTTAAAAGTTGAGATAAATACTCAGAGGTTTCAACCGCAATTGTACCAATCAAAATAGGTTGACCTTTTTCGTGTCGCTCTTGAACTTCATCAAGCAAGGCTTTAAACTTATCTGAAGCAGATGCAAACAGCAGGTCCGTTGCGTCAATTCGCTCAACCTTTACATTAGTTGGTACTTCCACGACTAACATGTTATAAATTTCTTTAAACTCTTCTTCTTCAGTTTTAGCAGTACCAGTCATTCCTGCCAGTTTTTTATACATTCTAAAGAAGTTTTGATAAGTAATAGTTGCAACAGTTACGGTTTCTTGCTTTATTTTAACGTTTTCTTTTGCCTCAAGTGCTTGGTGTAGACCTTCAGAAAACTGACGGCCGTCTAAAATACGTCCAGTGAACTGATCAACTATCAGTACTTTGTTATCAGCAACTACGTAGTCTTTGTCTCTGGCCATGATGTAGTTTGCGCGCATTGCATTGTTGATGCGATGAAGTAGCGCAACTTGAGAGATGTCGTATAAGTTTTTAACGCCAAAATAACGCTCGGCTTTAGACATTCCGCTTTCAGAAAGTTCAACAGCTTTATCTTCAATGTCAATAATATAGTCTTCGTCGTTTAAAGATTTTGCAAAACCATCAGCACGGCGATAAAGTGCGGTGTCGTCTTTTGCACCACCAGAAATAATTAACGGAGTTCTAGCCTCGTCTATTAAAATTGAGTCAACCTCGTCAATGATTGCGAAGTTTAGACCTCTTTTTCCAACTAAATCTTCTTTATATAAAGAAATGTTATCGCGCAAATAGTCAAAACCTAACTCTGAGTTAGTTGAATACAAAATATCGCATTCATATGCTGCTTGTTTTTCTGCTGATTCCATTTGCGATAAATTAAGTCCAACTGATAGTCCTAAAAACTCAAATAATTTACCAATTTCGCCTTTTGCTTCGCGGGTCGCTAAGTATTCGTTGACAGTCACAATATGCACACCCTGCTCGGTTAAAGCATTTAAGTATGCCGGCATCACGGCTGTCAAAGTCTTTCCTTCACCAGTTTTCATCTCAGCAATATTACCACCGTGAATAATGTAGGCACCAGCGATTTGCACAAAGAAGGGAGTAAGGCCAGTAACTCTAGTAGAGGCTTCTCTAACTAAAGCAAAAGCAGGAACAACTAATTCCTCAAGTGTGGTTTTGCCGGCTTTTAAAGCAGCTTTGTATTCGTTTGTAATTCGCGGAAAATCTTCGTCTTTAAGGGCTTTGTATTCATTTTCCAGGGCTAAAACTTTGCTTGCAATTTTTTTTGCTTTCTTTAGAAGTTTGCGAGAAGGGTCAAATAATTTTTTTAAAAACATAAATAGGTACCTCGGTATCTTTAAAATTTAGTTAAAATAAGTTAACTTTTTGGAAAGTAGTTAAAATACTCACCTTTTTTTAAAAGCAACTCCCTGTGAGTTCCACTTTCTATAATTTTACCATCTTTAAGGACAAAAATGCAGTGGCTGTTTTGAATTGTAGAAAGCCTGTGGGCAACCACAATTAGCGTGTATTTACCTTTAATTTTGTCAAGCGATGCCTGAATAATACTTTCGGTTTTAGTGTCAATATTGGCAGTGGCTTCGTCTAGTAAAATCAGCAGTGGGTCTTTACAAATTGTGCGAGCAAAAGAAATAAGTTGACGCTCACCTGCCGATAAGTTCTTGCCGTTTTCTTCCAAAACATGGTCAAGCCCTTTTTCGTATTTCAAAACTAGATTTGTACAACCAAGAAATTCAAGAGTTTCTATGACTTTTTCCTTTGTGATTTTCGGGTTATTTAGAGTAATGTTTGCCAAAATTGTGTCATTAAATAGGTATACATCTTGTTGCATCACACCAATTTTTTCGCGAAGAGCGTTGAGCGAATACTGAGAAATTTCTGTATTGTCTATTAAAATCTGGCCTTTTTGAATGTCAAATTGGCGGGTAAGTAAATTTAAAATCGTGGTTTTACCAGAGCCGGTCTTACCAACAAACGAGTAAGTTTTGCCACTTTCTAACTTAAAGTTAACACCTTTAAGCACAGATTCATTTAAGGCATACTCAAAGTGAACTTCTTTAAACTCAATGTCAAACTTCTTAACTTCTTGAATTAGCACGCCCTTACTTTCTTTAATTTCGGGTTCAGTTTCAAGAATTTTGTTAATCTTGCTAGAAGCGACCATAGTAGACTGAACTTCCACAAACTGCTCAGAAAACCACAAAATAGGGTGAAAGAAAGTTTCAATTAAAATAAAGAATGGCGGAACTATGTAAATGTCTTTAATTGTTCCTTTTAAAATTAAGTTAAAAGCCACATAAAACAAATAAACTTGGGCAACTGTAGAAACACCGAAAATTATTGGTCTTAAAAAGTTGTGCATCAGCATAATTTTTAAGTTAGCCTTCAGTAGTTTTCTTTCTTGCATGCGAAACTCAGTATTCTTCTTGGCTTGTTTGCCAAAAACTTGAGTGATCTTCATGCCGCGGAAGTTTTCGGCCAAATAACCGTTAATTTTAGCCTTTTGGTTGTCCGAAAAATCAAAAGATTTTTTGGTAAAAAAAGTGGTCAAAATTACTAAAATTACTAAAATTGGTATGTTTATCAACATGTAAAGCATTAAAATTGGCGAAATTATTAACATGTAGATAAAGATAGAAACAAATAAAAAGATATTTTCTAAAATTCCTGGCAGAAGCGCTGAAAGAAAATAGTAAAGTTCTTCAGCAGACGAGCAAACTCGGGAAGTTAATGACCCTGTTTGGTTTTTTTGCATGTTGCCACTTGAAAACGAAAGTATTTTTTTAAAAGTTTCTAGTCTAATTTGATAAACATAGTCCTGACCTATTTTGTCAAGTTGCACTGAATTAAATAACTTAGCCAAAGCTGTAAAAACCGAAAAGAAGGTCAAGACAATTAAAGCAATTAAAATAGCCCAAATGCCAGTTGCTCCAAGAAAAGTGCCTTTGCCATCTACTACTTTCATGATTTTGCCAAAAATAGATTGAGGAAGTGCCGCAGATAGTGAAAACAAAATAGACAAAAGAAAACTAGTAAGCAAAGTCTTTCGGTGCTTGCGAATTAGTTTTGTGTTGTTTTTAGTAAAAGCATCTCTTAGTCTAGGCATTACTCTAGCCCTTTCATGCTCTGTGTTTGGATTAGTTTCTGGTATTCTTGGTTTTTCAAAATAAGTTCTTGGTGTGTGCCAGAATCTTCAACTGTGCCGTTTTTTAAAATAAAAATATTGTCGGCAGCCATAATTGAAGATATGCGGTGCGAAATTAGGATAACTACCATTTCAGGTGTTTTTAGTTTGTTGACAGAATCTAGAATTTTTTGCTCGGTTTTCATATCAAGTGCGGAAAGCGAGTCGTCTAAAATTAAAATTTTTGGGTTGTTTAGAAACGCACGAGCCAAAGATATTCGCTGTTTTTCGCCACCAGATAAGTTTTTGCCGTTTTCCAAAATCTTGGTGTTTTGACCATGTTCTAAGTTAGCCAAAGTATTTTTTAAATCAAAATTAGTATATAGTTTATCAAGCACTATTTGATCTAGATATTTGTTTTTAAAGTTAACGTTGGCTGCAATAGTATCTGAAAACAAAAACCCATTTTGCGAAACATAGCCAATTTGCTCAGCAAGGGTATTTTGAGAAAGACTATTGATATCTACTCCGCCAATTAAACATTTGCCGTTTTGAGTGTTATAGACTTTTAGCAATATTTCGCCGATTGTGGTTTTCCCGGAACCAGTGCGACCAAGTATGCCAATGGTTTGGCCAGGTTTAATTTTTAAGTTTAAGTTTTTAAGCACCAGGTTTTTAGGGTCATCTGGATATGCAAAGTTAAAGTTTTTAAACTCAATTTCAGAAGTTAAATCAGCAGCGAGAATATTATTACTTGTTTTTAAGTATCTGGCAAACACAACATCTACGGTGGGCTTAACTTCAATTTCGCTTTCCTTGTTTAAGGCGTTTAAAAATACACGTCTTGAAACTAAGGTTTTTGAAAGCATTGATACAAAATGACCGATAGCAATCAAAGGCCAAGAAAGGGTAAAAACATAGGTGATAAACAAAATCATGTCTTCAGACTCAAGTTTACCAAACACTTTACTTTGATAAATTATGATTAAAGAAAGCGTAAAAATTAACACAGTTAAGTTAAGACCAGTAATCAATTGGTTAAAAAAGTGATTTTTAAAACCAGCTTTTGCACTTTTTGAGTAGGCAGTGCTGTAGTTTTTGGCAAGCACTCCAAAGTGAGCATATGCCCAAGTTTCTCTTAAAAAAGCCTTAATTACCGCGTGTCCTTGAAAAATCTCTTGCACAAAGTCTTGCATTAGTGTGTAGTTAGTGCGAGAAGTCTTGAAGTGCGCCCTCATTTGGCGGCCAAAGTAAAGCGATGCTAAAAATACAAAAGACAAAGGCACCAAAAAAGCAGTAGACGCAGCCCAAGACAGCGTAAACATTTTATATAAAGTAAAGCCACCTAAAAAAATAATATCTGAAAGCATTAAGAAACTCAGGGCCACAGTCATTCTAATTTGGTTAATATCTTGCGTAAAATACGCCATTAAAGTGCCAGTTTTAGTGGTTTTAAAGTGAGTTTGACTTTGTTTTGTTTGTTTTTCAAACAAATCAACTCGCATTTTACTTTCAACTAATCTAGATGTTCCAAATAATGCGAACCGCCACATAAATCTACCTAAAATTAAAAGTCCGAGCAACATTAAAATAGAGGTGATATGGCTATACACCTCTATTTTTTTGCTGGTTAGTTCTGCTTTATTTGTTTTAAAAATCTTTAAGATTTCTCTAAAAAGTTCAGGAATTTTTAACTGATACCAGTTGATGACAACCAGTACAGCCGCTCCAAAAAACAAATAAGGACTAAAACGAACAATTAGTTTTAAAAAATAAAATTTGTTGTTTTGGCTTTTTTTCATCTAAAATTTAATCTTCGGTGATTTTAACTCCGTGCTTTTCGCGAACAGTTTGCTCTAAACCAAAAGCAAAATCTTCTAATCTAGAGATTTCTTTAAAAGTTATGGCCTGTGCTTTCATAATGTCTTTTACAATTTTCTTAAAATCAGGCTCTGTGCTATTGCCGAAAGTTAAGAAATAAAGAACTTCGTCTAAATAAGTCTGAAATTGAACAAGTGTGTTGTGTTCTAAAAGTGTTAACAGGAACACGCACTCCACTAAAGAACCCAAAATATAGACTTCTTTTTCTTTTTCGGCAAAATAAGACTCAGGATGTTTAACTAGCACTTCTTTAAAAGCCTCAACTAGGTGCTCCAAATAATTCATTAAACCAAAAGCGTCTTCAATTTCTTTGTCGGTGAAATCAACAGGGGCTAAATATAATTTTAAGCAAGAAACTGTATTTTCAAATAGCCCTGCGACTAAGTAGTTTTTTTCAATGAAGCGAGTTAAAACAGCAAAGTCATCAGACTGCGTAAACTCTCTGATTTGACTAAGTTTAGAGTGGTTGTTTAGCATTTGCCA
>CAUUBG010000033.1:0-6840 GCA_963543345.1 uncultured Acholeplasmataceae bacterium
CTAAATGAGTTTTAAAGTTGCCATTGTCGGCAGACCAAATGTCGGCAAGTCTAGTCTTTTTAACAGACTGATTGGCGAAAGAAAGGCAGTTGAAGACAAAGAAGCCGGCTCTACCCGCGACCGTCTATACGGTCGCCTTACTTGGCAAGGCAAAGAAATTACTTTAATTGACACAGGTGGACTTGAGTTTACCGCACTTTCTTTTGAAGAAGAAATTAAATACCAAGTAGAAGTTGCTGTCATTGAGGCTGACTTGGTATTATTTTTAGTGTCCGCAAAAGCAGGAATGACTAAAGACGACTTAAAACTTAGTCAACTTTTAAGGAAATACAAAAAACCAACTTTAGTCGCAGTTAACATGGTAGACAACGCAAATATGCTTTTAGATACTTATGAGTTTTACAACCTAGGCTGCTCTGAACTATTTCCGGTCAGTGCACAGCACGGAATTGGCACTGGTGACCTTTTAGACAAAATTAGTACTTTTAATAAAAAAGAGCAAAAATCTGCGCAAAGCGACTCAGTGAAAGTTTGTATAATTGGCAAACCTAATGTTGGTAAGTCTTCGCTTATTAACAAAATTGTGGGACACAAAAGACTAATTGAGTCAAATATTGCCGGAGCTACACACGACGCGGTTGACGTAACTTACCGTTTCAACGAAAAAGAGTATGTTTTTGTTGACACTGCAGGTATTCGCAGGCCTTCAAAAGTTGTGGCTAACAACGAACGCTACTCAGTTTTGCGTGCGATGTCTGCGCTAAGTGATGCTCAAATTGCGGTTTTAGTAATTGATGCGGCTAACATTGAGGTTCAAGACGAACATGTTGCCGGACTTCTAAAAGAAGACTACAAGGCATGTCTTGTTGTTGTAAATAAATGGGATTTAGTTGAAAAAACTAAGACTAAAGATGAGTTTAAACGCGAGTTTTTTGAGCGTTTTAATTTCCTTGAGTACGCAGAAATTGTTTTCGTGTCTTGTCTTGAAAACAAAAAAGTTCACACTATTTTTCCAAAAATCGAGCAAATTTATACAAATGCACAAAGAGAAATACCAACGTCTACCTTAAACAATATCTTGGCCGAAATTACTTTTAAAAACCCACCCAAACAGTTTAACAACGGTCAGGCTAAGTTTAATTACTGCACGCAAATTAAAACTTTTCCAACAGTTTTTCTGTTGTTTGTCAACAATCCACAATACGTGCATTTTTCATATATTCGCCATTTTTCTAATGAATTTAGGAAATACTTTGACTTTAGTGGTGTACCACTTAAGTTTGAAGTTCGCAGAAAAGGAGCGGACACACTATGAAAATAACTGTGTTAGGCGGTGGTGCTTGGGGAACTACTTTAGCCCAAGTTTTTGCAGACAGTGGCCACCAAATATTAGTCTACGAAATAAACGAAGCATATAGAACTGAAATCAACGCAGGCAGACACCCAATTTTTAAAGCAGAAATTGATAAAAACATTAAAGCCACTAGTTCTTTGAAAGAAAGCGCTGAGTTTAGTGAAATTTTCGTAATTTCTCTGCCAACTAAATATATCCGTTCGGTATTAACTGAACTAAGTACTTATTTAGTTAAACCAGTTTCGTTTATTAACACCTCAAAAGGTCTGGAAGAAGGCAGTTTACTGCCTGTTTCTGAAATTGTGAAACAATGCATTAAAACCGCTTTATTAAAAGATTATGCAGCACTAATTGGACCTTCATATGCCGAGGAGTTAATCCTTAAAAAAATCACTTTTTTAACAGCAGCTTCTGCTAATTTAGAGTTTGCAAAAACTGTACAAAAACTGATTGAAAACAGTAAATATGTAATAACTTACCGCACTAAAGATGTAATCGGCTGCGAGGTTGCTGGAGTCGGCAAAAACGCACTTGCCATAGTTTCTGGAATTATGGATGGACGCGAAATGGGCGAAAACGTACGCGCAGGTATATTAACTCGTGGCTTTTTTGAAATTGCTATGTTAATTGAAGCCTATGGCGGAAAAAAAGAAACTGCCTATGGACTACCTGGAATTGGTGACCTGATGCTAACTGCACTTTCTAAAAAGTCTCGTAATTTCACTTGTGGTTTTAGACTGGGAGCAGGCGAAACTATTGAAAAAATCCTTGCGACTTCAGTTCAAACTATTGAAGGAATTGCCAATATTGAAGGAATTTATCACTTTGGAAAATCCAAAAATCTGCACCTTCCACTACTCTATACGGCTTACGAAATTCTTTTTAAAAACTGTTCAATTGACAGAGCAATTGAGAAATTTAGAGTGAATAATTTGCGCGGTGAATTTTAAATTATTTGCCTTATAAGGCTTTTTTTTACCACTTTTTTTACCAATTGTGCTATACTATTTTTGAACTCAAGGAGACGAAAATGAACAGAACAGAATTCATTACAATCGTTGCTGAAAAAGCAAAAATCACCTATGAACGCGCAAGCGAATTTGTAGATATTTTTTCAGATGTTGTCATCAACACTTTGGCAACTGGTGAAAAAGTAACACTAACTGGTTTCGGTACTTTTGAAGTTAGAGACCGTGCGGAGAGACACGCTAAGAACCCGCGTACTGGTGAAGACATTATTGTACCTGGACAAAAGTCTGCTGCCTTTAAAGCAGGCAAATTTATGTCTGACGCCGTTAAATTAGAGATTACCTAAGTTCAACATTCTTATTTAGACCTTCTTTTATAAGGGTTCTTTTTTTAAAAGAACCTTTTTTGATTATTAACTTTAAATCAGGTGTTTAAAATGACTGAAACTAAAAACCCATTTAAACTATTTTTTAATTATTTAAAAGACCGTGAGTTTAACAAAAAAGCAGCCTTAATAATGCTTCCGTCAATTTTCCAGCAAGTGATTTTTTCAATTTCTGGCTACATTGACACCATTATGGTCAACCGCTTTTCACCCGACTCTTTTGTCGGAGTTACGGCTGCCAATAAACTCATTTTTATCATGCTTTATTTTGCGGTGGGTGTAGCCGTTAGTCTCTCTATTTTTGTCTCTCAGTATTTTGGCGCCAACAAACAAGAGAAACTAAAAGGCTGCATTCAATTTGGCGCAATTATAGCCGCAGTTAGTTCGGTTTTTGTATTTTTGCTACTATATTTTTTAAATCCGCTTTTAATTAAAAGTCTACTTCCTGGCACTGCTAACCAGGCTGCTTTAAAAGAAGGGCTTAACTACTCGTTTGTAATTTCTTTTTCGGCTATTTTTATAGTTAGTAATTTAATGATTTCTATCTTTTTAAAGTCAATAGACAGACACAAGTCATCTATTGTAGCAGGCCTTGTTTCAATCGCTGTAAACGTCGTTTTAAACCGCTTTTTAATATTTGGGCTAGGTTCAATTCCGGCACTTGGTGCCAAAGGTAGCGCGATTGCTACAGTTGTATCTAGGCTATTCGAGTTTATTACTTTGCTGACTTTAGCAATTGTTTTTTCAAAAGGTAAATTGTTTAAAAATATTTTTAGCAAAATCTACTTTACTAAACATTTAGTTAAGACTTATTTTAAAAAAGGTGTCGGTATCATAGTTGCGGAAGTTTCCTGGGCAATTTGCATGGTCGCTATTTTCTTTTTAATCACTCAAGGCAATCCTGTTTGGATTAAAGAAATGGGCTACGCTCAGTCTATTGTTGACTTGTTTTTTATTTTCTTTTCTGGTCTAGCCTCAGCATCTGCACTTTTAATTGGCTCGGAACTCGGCAGAAACAACTTAGAGAAAGCCAAAGAAGCAGCAAAGAAACTAATTGCCATTACCTTATTTTTAGCGTTTTTTGTAGTTATTGCTTTAGTTTTAATCGCACCGCTTTTTCTTTTAATTTTAACTAGTACAAAAGAAGTGCATTATTTAAACTCATACTACTTAATTTTGATATTTGCCTTTGTTTTTCCCTTCTATGGAGTAAATGCGACTTGTTACTTTATCTTAAGAGCAGGTGGTGAGGCTCTAGATTCTTTCTTACTAGACCAACTTCCTACCTTTATTATTACTTTCCCTTCTTTGATTTTAATTTACTTTTTAAACTCGCCTGTTTTTGGACTTGGTTTAATTTCTATTTTAGCAATTTCTAAAATCGGTGAAATCGCCAAACTAGGCCTTTCTTACTTGTATATGAAGAAAGGTAAATGGGTCAAAAACTTAGTTGAAGAAGATATAAATTTCTAAAAATTTATAAGGATATTAAAATTTAATTTACTCTAATTTAAATAGTTGCAAGAGTACAAAACCTTTTTTTATTCTGATTATGTTTTGTGAGGCATATACAATGAAACTTGAAACAAATAGATTAGTTCTTAGACCATGGAAAGAAAGCGACGCTGTGTCTTTATTTAAATATGCAAGTCATCCAGATGTAGGACCAATTGCAGGGTGGCCAGCGCATACTAGTGTTGAAAATAGCAGCGAAGTAATTAAAAGTGTGTTATCTGCACCACACACCTTTGCTGTAGTTTTAAAAGAAACTGGTGAACCTGTTGGTAGTATTGGACTTAAACTAGACAAAGCATGCAAGTTTTGTATTTCTCATACTGAAGCGGAAATTGGCTACTGGATAGGTGTTCCATACTGGGGACAAGGTTTGATACCAGAAGCAGTTAGAAAAATTATGCAATATGGTTTTGAAACATTGAGTCTTGAAAAAATCTGGTGCGCTTGTTTTGAAGGAAACACAAAATCAAAACGAGTTCAAGAAAAATGCGGATTTAAATACCATCACACTGCTTATAATGTACCATGTGCTATTAAAGGAGTATTGAGAACAGAACACATTACATGCCTTTTTAAAGAAGAATGGCAAACAATCAAATAAATTCCTGCTTGTCGTATTAAAATCCTAAATAGCTCATATATAGTGTGAAACGCTAAAACATCTGTCGTCTTTTATTGTTTTAATTTAGAAGTTTAGCACAAGATTTTTAAGGCTAAAAACCGATTAACAAGAATTTAATTAACGTCTAGTATAAAAAAACGCCTCGTTTCCTAGATATAGAAAAAACGAGACGTTTTTTGTTTTTAATTGTTTTTCTAGTTTAGTTAATTTTAGTTAAAAAAGAAGCACTCAGTAGTTTTTGTGTTCCATCAAAATCAACGATTACAAACTTTGGTTTAATTCCGATTACCAGACCTGAACCAAAAACACTATGTGAAACCTTGTCGCCAATTTGTAAGTTTCCAGAAGTTGCCAGAGATTCGTTACTATAAATCAGTTTTTCTTTGATTTTTTGTTTGTGTTCATATCTTTCTTGAAAGCGATAATTAACTTTTTCATCTTTCTCAAAATAACTACGAATTCGCTGATCAAAAGATAGTTCTGGTTTTTCGGGTTGCATATCTAGATAAAATATTGACGGTTCAAACTCATCAATTCTACCAAAAAGTGCACGCCTGTTTGCTCCAGAAACATACAGATTTTCTTTTGCTCTAGTAACTGCAACATAACAAACTCTGCGTTCTTCTTCTAAGTCTTCAAGTGAATAACTATTGATCACGGTAGCATTTGGAAAGACTTTGTCGTTTAATCCATAGAGAAAAACAGTATTAAACTCAAGACCTTTAACTTTGTGAATGTTTGCCAAGACAACCATATTCTCTATGTTTTCTTCGGCAGGTTTAGCGAGTGCTATGTCGTCTAGAGCCTTTTTAAATAAATCTGCTTTAGTTAAAATGGGATACTCTTTTTCATAACTTAAAAAGAAACTACCAAGTTCTAAAACATTGTGTAGTCTATCTGTGAAGTTTTCTTCCTTTTTTAAATAAGTTTCATACTGAGCACCGTGCTCTTCGTCCAAAAACAGCTCAATAACTTCAGAAATTTTAGTTTTTTCCGAAGCTATTTTGCGGTATCTTTCTATATCTTCTGCGTATTTTACGAAGTTTGCTTTTTTTGAGTTTTGACCATAAGCCTTGACAAAGGCAATTACATCCGGTGCGTAGCCTAAGTTTAGTTTTTCACAAGTTTCAATGTAGACTTCTGATAACTTAGTAAGAGAAATTTCGCCAAAACCTTTAGTTGGTTTGTTTGCGACTCTTTTAAAAGCAATAAAATTGTCTTTAGTTAAGTAAATAAGTGAAAGAAAAGCAAGGGTGTCTTTGACTTCAGATCTTTCAAAAAAAGCCAAAGAAGACCAAACCATATAGGGAATTTTTGCCTTAATAAAAGCATTTTCCACCTGTCTGGTTAAATAACTTGCTCTAAAAAGTACAGCGAAATCTGAGTATTTTTTACCACTTAAATAACCTTTTTTAATAGTGTCAACAATAGCATTTACTTCAGTTAAATCACTGTCGTATTGAGTAAAAAAAACATCACCTGGTTTTTTAGTTGAAGTAAAAAGTTTTTTCTCAGTGCTTGTAGACTTCGTGTTTTTTGCAATTAACCTATTGGCTGTATCTAAGATTTTTTGACAAGAACGGTAGTTTTCAGATAAAAGAAGTTCTTTTGCTTGAAAATAAGTCAAAAAGTCTGAATTATTTTCAAATCTGGCACCACGAAACCCATAGATTGACTGATCAGGGTCGCCAACTACAAAAGTTTGTTTATTTGTTTTTCTAAGTAGTTTAAGAATTTGAAATTGTATATAGTCGGTGTCTTGAAACTCATCTACCAAAATATAGTCAAAGTTGTTATTTAATTTATTTGAAACTTCTTCGTTGTCTCTTAGTAGCTGATATAAGTAAATTTGTAAATCGTCAAAATAAAGTGAGTTATTTTGTTTAATATATTTAAAATATTTTCAAAAAATTTGAAATATAGAAACATAGTATTTTCTTTCAAAATTTTGTGTCTGATTTCTCTCACGCCAAGTTTGAATAAAAGCAACTGCAT
>CAUUBG010000034.1:0-6776 GCA_963543345.1 uncultured Acholeplasmataceae bacterium
TGATAACTACTCTGATGTCTGTAGCCATTGCGATTAGCATTTTTTGCTGATATTCAACCTGGGTTGTGTCGGTTTTAAACTCAACTTTAGAGATTTTAGTCACACCTTCCACAAGATTAGCAATTTCTGTGCCAAACATTTGGCTGAGTTCCGCCTTTGGCAAGTCTGTGTCTTCAAGCGTGTCGTGAAGTAAACCTGCGGCTAAAGTCTCTGGACCTGCGTGCATGTCTGCTAAAATCTGAGTGACTGCGATTGGATGCGTAAAATACGGGTCTCCATTTTTTCTAAACTGATTGTCATGATATTTTTCGCCGACTAAAAAAGCCCTTTCAATTAGCTTTAAACTGTCTGGGTTTTTTATGTATGTATCAATTGTGTTAATTAGGTTTTGATATAGTTCAGCGAACTTTGTTTCAATCATTTTAAAAAATTATTTATTAGTATTTAAGTAATGTAAAAGTTTTGTAGTTTTTAAGAAGTTCACGGCCTTTTAAGTCTTTAAGTTCAATTAAGAAACAGCAACCAACTACTTCGCCACCTAGTTTTTCAATCATGTCAATGGTGCATTTAACGGTGCCACCAGTCGCCAAAAGGTCGTCAACTATTACCACTTTGTCGCCTGGTTTAATGGCGTCTGCGTGAATTGACAAGGTATTAGTGCCGTATTCCAGTGAGTAGGCCATGTCTAGAGTTTTTCTTGGTAGTTTTCCTGGTTTTCTAACTGGCACAAAGCCAATGTTTAACTTATAGGCAACAGGGCAACCAAAAATAAAACCTCTGGCCTCAGGTCCACAAATTATAGTTGCACCGTTGGCTTTGGCAAACTCATACATTTTTTCAATAGCGGTTGCAAAAGCATCTCCGTTTTGCATTAAAGGAGTGATGTCTTTAAAGTCAATCCCTGGCTTTGGAAAATCTTTTACAGGAGCTATAAAATTGGCTAATTTTTTAATTTCCATGGTTTGAACCTCGCTATATAATTATATATTATATAAACGCATAAAGGCTTAGGCTAACTATCTGAAGAACCAAAGCCACCAGTTCTTAGTTTGAAGTTAGCATTTTCTTTGGTTTTTTGGTAGCAGATAAATATTCCTTGTGCGATTTTTTCACCTTTTTTTAGTAAAATATCGGCTTTACCGAAGTTATAAAGGAGCACTAAGATATGACCTTCATTGATTTCATTGCCATAGTAGTCTGCGTCAATTATTCCAACACCATTTGGTAGCATTAAAGTTTTTTTAATTGGAAGTGAAGAACGCGCAACTAACATCAGAAACTCATCTTTAGGAAAACAGGCTTTGATACCAGTTGGTACTTTTGTGATTTCACCAGCTTTAATTAAAGTGTCTTTTGCCACAGCAAAATCATACCCAGCAGAAGCCTTAGTTGCCCGAACCGGTATTTCGATGTTTTGGTTTTCGTATTCAGTTACGACTTCGAATCTTCGCATGTTTTGCCTTCCTTTCTGGCGTTAGCTTTTTGAAATTGTTCAAAGACTAGTTTGTCTGAAACCGCTGTGTAAATTTCGGTGGTTTTAACATTTTTGTGTCCCAAAAGTTCTTGCACAGTTCTAATATCTGCGCCATTTTCAAGCATAATGGTAGCAAAAGTGTGTCTAAGCAAGTGGGGGTGAACATTAAAAGTTTCACCTGCATTGTCAACTAAAGTATTTAGAATTTTTCTGACACCACGAGCAGTGAGTTCTCCGCCTTTGTAGTTAATAAAAACGTGTTTGGTTTCAATGATATTGCCTTTGTTTTGTAAAACTGGTCTGGTATATGCAAGATAAGTTTTGATGTCAGCAACTAGCTCTTCAGATAAAAAGATTAGTCTTTCTCTGTTGCCTTTGCCGGTAATTTTAATTTGGAGCTGTGCAAAATCCAGGTCTTGAACAGAAATATTTATCAACTCAGAAACACGCAAACCAGTTTCAAAAAGTAATCTAAGCAAAATAGAGTTTCTAACGCCAAGTGGTTTGGTTTGATCTATTACTTGAAACAAAGAAGAAACCTCTTCTTTAGTTAAAGTTTTTGGCAGTTTTTTGGGAACTTTTGGCGGTTTAATGTTTTTTGCGATATTTGTCGTGATCCTACCGCTTTCGTGTAAAAATCTGTAGAAAGACTTAAGTGCAGAAATTTTTCTAGCGATAGTTTTCGGAGTTTTTTCAATGTCAGCAAGATGAGAAATAAAGTATCTAAGGATGCGTTCATTTGAAACATCTGAAAAAGTTTCGGCAAGTTTGTTTGCTTGTAAGTAAAATAAAAAATCTTCCAAATCTTTTTTGTAGGCTATCTCTGAGTTTTCTGAGTAGCCTTTACTTTTTAATTCTTCAAGAAATTCAGTTAACTCATTCATTGCTGTAACCAATTGATTTCAGGTAAGTTATTTTTCTTTAAATATTCATTGGCTTTTTTAAAAACATTGGAGCCATAAAAACCTTTGTTGAAAGAAAAGAAACTAGGATGACTAGATTGCAAAACTAAATGTTTTTCTTGGTCGATTAGACTTAAAAAATTGGTTTTAGCAAACTCACCAAACAACATAAAAACTATTTTTTTTCTATATTCGTTTAAATAAGAAATTGCATTTTTAGTAAAAATATCCCAACCAATATTTTTGTGAAAAAGTGGTTCTCCCACTTTAGTTGTTAAAAATGTGTTAAGTAAAAACGCCTTGTTGGGCTAAATAAGTTAGTTTTGGAGAGATATTTTTATAACCATATTCAAACTCAATTTCATTAAAAATATTTCTTAAAGAAACTGGAATTTTTGGGCCATTTGCAGAAAATGCAAGACCGTCTGCAACTCCTTTTTGAGGGTATGGGTCTTGGCCAATAATCACTACTTTAATGTCTTTTAAAGGGATACTAAACGCAGCGTAAATATCTGATTTTAAAGGAGTAATTTCTAAATTTAGATAGTCTTTATCTAGTTTTTCTTGAAGTTTATAAAAATATGGTTTCTGTTTTTCGCTTAAAAAAAAGTTTGACCAATTCTGTTCTTGCATAAAAATTACCTCCTTTATTGTTTAAAAAAAGGCGAGTTGTGCTCGCCTTTTTAAATTGTATTAAATAAACTGGGGCTTAACTTATTTAGTTAAAAGTGCAAGTTTTTTAAGAGTACGAACAAGTTGAGAAACGTAGCTGTTTTCGTTGTCATACCAAGACATTACTTTAACTAATTGTTTGCCATCAACATCAAGGATTTGAGTTGTATGAGCATCATATACAGAACCGTAAGTTGTGCCGATAACGTCAGATGAAACAATTGGATCTGGTTGGTAGCAAAGTGTCTCAGAGTGAGCAGCCTTGAAAGCAGCGTCGATTTGTTCAAGAGTAACAGATTTTTTAAGTTCAACAGTTAAGTCAACAACTGAACCAGTAACAGTAGGAACACGAAGAGCAGTTCCGTCTAATTTACCTTTTAGTTGAGGTAGTACTAAAGAAATTGCTTTAGCTGCACCTGTTGAAGAAGGAACGATGTTTTGAGCAGCACAACGACCGCGACGAGAATAAATGCCTTTTTTGTGTGGAGAGTCCATAAGTGATTGGTCAGCAGTAAAAGCATGAACAGTAGTCATGAAACCTTTAACGATACCGAATTTATCATCAAGAACTTTTGCAATTGGAGCAAGACAGTTAGTTGTGCAGCTTGCGCCTGAAACGATTTCTTCGCTTCCGTCTAGTGTATTGTCGTTAACATTGTAAACGATAGTTTTAACATCACCAGTTGCAGGAGCTGAAATTAAGACTTTTCTTGCACCTGCTTCAATGTGCCAGTGTGCTTTTTCTTGAGAAGTAAAAAGACCTGTACATTCAAGAACAATATCAACACCTAGTTTTTTCCAAGGTAAGTTTTTAGGATCACGTTCAGCGATAACTGGAATTGTTACTCCATCAACAATTAAATTATTTTCTTTAAAAGAAACTTTGTCTTGTAAGAAACCGCCTTGAGCAGTGTCATATTTTAGTAGGTAAGCAAGAGATTCTGCGTCTGTTAAGTCGTTAATAGCAACAACTTTAAAATCTTTGCTTTGAGAAATTTGGCGGAACGCAAGACGTCCGATTCTACCAAATCCGTTAATTGCAACTTTAATAGCCATATTTTTCCTCCATATCTATTACCTAATAATTTTAGCACAATGCAGCCATAAAAAGTGCGAAAAATGCTGTTTTTTCCATATTTAAATTTACAGCATCAGATTAAAATAAAATAAAAATATTGATAAAATAAATATAGAGGCAAAAAATGACTGAAAACCTAGAAATTGAATTTAAAACTGAATTAAGCAAGCAAAAATATACTGAATTGTTGGAAAAATATGCAAATTTAGCTGAGCAATTTACACAAATCAATTACTATTTTGACGATTTTGCGATGAAACTAACTAAAAATAAACAAACTGCCAGAATCAGACATATTTTAGATAAAAATACTTATGAACTGATAGTTAAGTTTATAGATAAAAATGGAAACTTAGAGAAAATAGAAATTTTCAATGAAGAACAAGCAAAAAAGTTTATCAAAAAAGGTTTTAAGTTCAAATTTGATACTATAGTTTTCTTAAGTAATAAAGGTAAGCTAAAGACTAAAAGAGTTGAGTTTAAATATAAAACCGGAACTGGTTTTTTGGATTTTTCAACCTGGGGTTTTTTAAATTTAAACAAAGTATATGAATTTGAGTTTGAAGCAATTAGCCTAAAAAAAGGCAAGACTGAGTTTGATGAGTTTTTAAAAGAAAATGAAATTGAATATAAAAAATCTCAATCAAAGGCTAGTCGTATACTTAAATTAAATGAAAATAATAAGTAATATAAAGGGTTTATTAAGCCTTTTTATTCTATTTTTTAAAGTTGGCTTAATCACCTTTGGTGGTGGTTATGTGATGCTTGGAATTCTTGAGCATGAACTTTGTGAACGCAAAAAAATCTTATCAAAAGATGAAATGATTACACTTTTAGCAGTCTCAGAAACTACGCCCGGTCCGTTTGCCATTAACGCAGCGACTTATATAGGACACAAAAAACTAGGTTTTTGGGGAGCAGTGTTTGCAACAATCGGTGTAGTTCTTCCGTCTTTTATTATTATTATTTCATTAGCATTCGTGTTAAAGAAATACAACACAAATGTTTATCTAAAAGGATTTTTAACTGGAATTAAAGCAGGAGTTATTTTACTGATTTTCAAAGCAGGTATTAAACTTCAAAAAGGGATTTTAAATAACATAACTAACATTTCTATCTTTTTAGTGTGTTTGTTTTTAACTTTATTTACCGAACTTTCTTTAATCTACATAATGGTTTCACTTATTTTAATTTCAGTAGCAACCCATAAATTAAACGAAGAACTAAATAAATCTAAAGGTGGTGTATTTTGAAAATACTGACATTATTATTTCTTTTCTTAAAAATATCTGCGTTTACTTTTGGTGGTGGATACGCCATGATTCCACTTTTGAACTTTGAACTTACAAAACGCGGATACATAGACAGCGATGAACTTTATACTTTTATCGGGATTTCTGAAAGTACACCAGGTGCTTTTGCTGTCAATATAGCGACCTACATTGGCTTTGAACAATACGGAATTCTTGGTGCTGCTTTGCTTAACCTAGCGATAGTATTGCCATCATTTTTAATCATTTTATACATTTCTAGTAGCAACATGTTAAATCAAAATCTTTACATAAAAAGAGCGATTTCTTTTTTAAAACCAGCATCAATTGCCTTTATTTTTACAGCAGCGATTAAAATTTCTTTAAAAGTTTTATTTGAAGTCAATAGTTTACTAATTTTCAACTTCAAAGCCAATACTTTTACAATTTTGATATTCTTGTTTGTCTTTTTAATAAGTCTACTTTGGGAGAGTTTAAGCCGTAAAAAAAGACCACTGCACCCAGTTTTAGTAATTTTGCTTTCTGGTTTTAGTGGCCTATTGTTAACGGTATTAAATTTAAATTGAAACTTCGCTAAAGTCAGCGACTTCTAGTTTAATCGTCGGAATTTCTTGAGTTTTCTTTTCAGGAACTTCTTTAATGCTGATTTCTTTTATGTAGTCATCGCATTCAAAATCAGGACTTTCCATGATTTTTGCGCGAATGTCTTTAGGAATAAAAATTCTTATTTCTTCATCGTTGTAGCCAACTTGCATTTTTTCGTTTTCAATAATAATTGGACGTTTTAAAATTGCAGGGTTAGCCAAAATCCAACGTTTAAGTTCGTGAGTAGTAAACGAGTCTACATCAAAAAAATCATTTCTAGCGGTTTTTGAGCGAGTTGAAATAATTGAGTCAAAGCCATCGTCTGCTAAACTAAGCATTAAATCTATGTCAGACATTTGTACTTCTCCTGCCAAAATATTGACCTCATTGTATTTAATTCCAAAACTATCTAACCATTTTTTGGCTTTTCGGCAAGATGAGCAAGACGGAGTAGTGTATATTTTTAATTCAGTTTTTTTGCTTTTTTTCTCGTTTTTCATATCTATGTAAGTATAACAAAAAAGTTTTTAAATTCAATACCAAAAACGGAAAATCCTTGTTTTTTGTAATTAAACTACCGTAAAAATTTTATAAACTTCATTGTTTAAAGTAGAATAAATTTTTAAAATAATTGAAGAATTTTCGGTATTTTGCTTAGTTATTTTAAGTTCAGGAATATTTTTTAGCATGTTTTGAAGAATTTCAAAAACCTTTTGTGAGTTATTATTGGAATCAGAAACTGACCTGAAGAGTTCAGAAATTCGCTCTTTTGTTATTTCTTTACTTACTCTGTA
>CAUUBG010000035.1:0-6394 GCA_963543345.1 uncultured Acholeplasmataceae bacterium
TGCTGAGTTTAAAGATATTTTTGGCGTAGTTCCTGAATCTGAGCAAAACTATGTATACTCCGTAGTTTTAAAAAAACTAAAACAAAGACTAGACATTTTAAATATTTCGCTTGCAAACAAAGAAGTAGGCATAGAATTTAAAAACACCCCAAATGCTATAATGTCTAAAAAACCAGTCTTGAAGTTTTGTGTCAAAAGCTCAAATGTGCGGCTAAAGTCTACTTTAAACTCAACATTTGTATATTTAAAAACAGACAATTTAGCAGATTGGACTAAAGAAACCATTTTATTTTTAGAACACCTAGAAAAGGAGGCTGAAAATGCAGATAATTGATGGAATTAAAATTTCTGAACAAATTAAACTACAACTTAAGTCAGAAGTTAAACAACTAAAACAACAAACTAATTTAGTGCCAGGTTTGGCAATTGTGTTGGTCGGTTCAGATCCTGCTTCAAAAATTTATGTCGGCAAAAAAATCAAAACTGCTTCAGACCTAGGTTTTTGCGCATCTCTCTTTTTGTTTTCTGAAACTGAACCTGAAAGTAAAGTAATTGCTCAAATTGAAAAACTAAACCAAGATCCTTTATATTCAGGAATTATTGTGCAGCTACCTTTGCCAAAAGGCTTTGATAAGTTTAAAATACTTGATTCAGTTGCTAAAGAAAAAGATGTTGACGGCTTTAGTTTAGTTTCACAAGGTCTGCTTTTTGAAGGTAGAGCAGGTTTTTTGCCAGCCACTGCCAGGGGGATTCTTGAGTTAATTGAAAGCACTGGCACCGAAATTAAGGGTAAAAACTGCACAGTTGTTGGCCGTAGTCTAATCGTTGGTCAACCTGTTGCCAAAATTCTTCAAGACAAAAACGCAACTGTTACGGTTTGCCACAGCCATACTAAAAATCTAGAGTTTTTCACTAAAAACGCAGATATTTTAATAGTCGCTGTGGGTATTCCTAATTTTATTAAAGGCAATATGGTTAAGAAAGGCTCTGTTGTAATTGATGTTGGGATCAACAAGGTTGGCAGCAAAATAGTAGGCGACGTTGAGTTTACTTCAGTTGCAAAAGTTGCTGGTCACTTAACGCCAGTTCCAGGTGGAGTTGGGCCACTTACCGTAGTTTCACTTTTAAAAAACACACTGGACGCGTTTAAAAAAATAAAAAAACTTTAGTACACAAGCAAGTAAACTAAAACAACATACGAGTTTAAACAGGATATAGATATCTATGTAAGTTCTAAACATTGTTTTAACTCCAAATTAACACTTTTAACCAAGGTTTTTAACACAAGTTTAACAAAATAAGACCAAAAAGTTCATTTTTGGTCTTTTCTTTTAACTTACTCTATTGTATAATCTAACAAGTTGCAAAAGACCTTTTGCTAGGCTAAGTTACACCAACTAATTGCAACTTTTGGAGGTTAGATGAAAGCCTATATTACTGCACGATTTGATTTTGTGGAAATTGAGAAAAAAACTCAAGAACTTGAATCTATTTTTTTGGCAAATAACTTGAAAATAATTGTCAAATCGCCAGCTGTCAAAGTTACTCCAACTAGTTTAGTTCAGCCTAAACACAATTTTGCTTTGGCCTATGTTTTAGAAACTATTTTAACTCCACTTCAACTCTTTATTTTCTTAAATCAATTAAAAGGGAAAGCAGAAAACGGTGAACTTAAAAACTTAACTTGGCTTGAACTTAACTTTATTTACGCAGATGACACTATTTTTAACCTACCTACCTTTAAACTGCCAAATCCAGTTAGATTAACTGATCCGATTCACTTAAACTTACTTTGCAAAATAGAGGCCGAAAAACTAGACCCTGAAAAGAAAACTTCAATTAAAACACTGGCCGAAAAAGTTTCAAAAAAATATGTGCTGGATTATCTTGAGACCAGAGCTGATTTTAATATGGGACTAGAACGCATGAATTATTTTTTAAAGAACTTAGAGTTCTTAAATCCAACACCATATACCCCAGTAGTTGGCACTAATGGCAAAGGTAGCACTTCACTTTACATCTCTAAAGCCCTTGAGCGAAATGGATATAAAGTTGGTTTATTTCAGTCGCCTTACGTTAAAAGTTTAACTGACTCAATTTCAATTTCAGGCAAGGAAATTACTTTTTCAGAAATTTATTTGATTTTAAATGTCTTAATGCATTTAATCAATATTTCTGACAACAACGGTGTTGAAATTTCTCGCTTTGAACTTGAGTATCTAATTACCTTAATTCATTTTGCAAAAAACAAAATAGACTTTGCAGTCGTAGAAGCAGGCTTAGGTGGTAGAGACGACGCTACTAACGCAACTAAAAATAAACTAGCTACCGTAATTACCAGAGTAGATTTAGATCACACTAAGTTTTTAGGCAAAAACCGTCGTGTGATTTTAGAACATAAAGCCGATGCGATTCGAGAAAACGGTTTAGCGGTTGCCTTGCCTCTTGGCAAGACGCTTGAAAACTATTTACATGATAAATGCAAAGAACGCAATGCTAAGTTAGAAATAGTAAACTTAAAAGAAATCAATAAAGCCAACGTTGGCATCAACGTTTGTAGTTATGAGTATGGTGGTAGATTAGTTAAGTTAGAGGCTAGAGGTCGCGTCCAAATTCAAAACTCCTTTTTAGCACTAAACGTGTTAAAACATTTAAATGACCGCGGAGTAATTAAAACTGATTTTGATAAAAACGTAGATGCGGTGTGCGAGACTAAATATCAAGGTAGATATGAGTTTATTAAAGAAAACGTCATGATAGACGGTGCGCATAACCTAAATGCTTTTAAAGAACTTTCTCAGTTTATTCGCGACACATTGCCGCAAGGCTCATCTGTGTTGCTTCTAATGTCTTGTATGAAAGATAAAAACTACAACAAGATGGTTGAAGAAATTATTAAGATTAAAAACATAACCGTAGTGACAACTGAGGTCACAATTAAGCAAGACAGAAGTTTAACTTCAATTGAACTTGCCAAAGAGTTTATCGCGCAAGGCGTTAAACCGCTCGGTATGGTATCCATCAAGGATTTTATGGCAAAACTAGAAGTTTTTGCTAAAAAATACGACCTGGTTTTAATCGCTGGCTCTCTTTACATGATTACTGAACTTAAGTTAATCTTAGAAGATTTAAAAGAAAAATTAAAAAAAGAATAAGTTTTTTAAAAAAATCCCTTCAAATTTGCAAAAAAATTTTAATGTAAACGCTTACATTTTAAAATATAAGTGGTAAAATATTTAAGCAAGTGTAAAGGGGTTTTATTTATGAAAAAAGCATTTGTTTTAGTTTTGGTAGCGATGTTGTCGTTCTTTTTCTATTGTTGCACCAAAGTTAACTTAAACACTATAATGAACGAAGTTAGTTTAAAAGACTATTCCAATAAAAAAGTAAACTCAGATATTAAAACTAACTTAGAAGAACTGAAAGACAAGTATAAAGTTGACATAAAAGTTCAGTTCAACGACCACGAAATTGCCTGCTACGAAAACTCAATTATTAAGATAAATAAGAAAAGCGAAGACAGCACACTGATTGTAAAGATTACTGTTAGCTATAAAAATAAACAACTAAGCAAGTTATTTAAAATTTTTATTGCCAAAATAGACAACCCTCTACCAGAACCTTCGCCAAACCCAGAACCAAACCCACCTACTCCTGCACCAGAACCAGATCCTAATCCTACTCCCAAAAACGCACATCCTGTAATTAAAGCAGTTCAAGCAAATGAAAACGAAAAAGTTACCGCAATTGGCTGGATAGTTGCCTATTACTTAAACTTTGGTGTGGCTCTTCAAGACAGCACTGGCGGAATTACTTTAAAATCAGGTAAAAACGACACAGTTAAGTTTAGTCAAATCCAAGCACTTGTCGGCAAGTATGTCCAAGTTTCCGGAACTCGCACTGTATACAACGGTTTAGTTC
Organism: uncultured Acholeplasmataceae bacterium; assembly: GCA_963543345.1. Taxonomy (GTDB): domain Bacteria; phylum Bacillota_I; class Bacilli_A; order Acholeplasmatales; family Acholeplasmataceae; genus CALISC01. Next base: position 3,922 of record CAUUBG010000035.1, read on the forward strand.
AAATTTCTAAAATTACCGAAATTAAAGAAATTACAAATCCAGAAGAACCTTTTCCAACTGCCTTAGATATTACTAAACTAGATATCGCTAAACACCAGGCTAGACTGCAAAGCACACTAGTAAGTATCTCCAACGCTAAAGTCAAAAGTTTTGAAAAAGATAAAAAATTTGGAAACATTAACATAGTCTTTGAGTTTTTCGGGAAAACACTTGCCTTTAGATATGACAGCCGAGTAAATAAAGCCAAATGGGCAGCACTACTTGAAAACTTAAAACCAGGTAAATCTTATGATCTTTCTAACTTAGTATTCTCGTTTTACAACCAACCACAGTGCTCAATTTCAGAAACCTTTGAGTTTAAACCGCATACTAATGAAAGCGGGAAAATCAATGTTTTCTTTGACTTAAACGGTGGAACTATTGCAGGGGGTGTGCAACCGCAAATTATAGAAGTTGGACAAACTGCCAAAAACCCAGGTAGTCCAACTAAACAAAACTACGAATTTTTAGGTTGGTCAAAAACTGGCAGAAGCGACGATATTTTTAATTTCAACGCTAAGTTAACCGAAGACACAACGCTAAAGGCTGTATATAAATACAACGGAACAGAGGAAGACTTAGATGAAGTAAACGGCTACTATTCATCTGTAAAAGGCCTGGAAGGCGATGCACTTCGCGCAAGGCTTAAACAAATTATAGACAAACCAGCAACTTCTTACGACACAGCCCTAGAAGCACTTAGAAAAGCAGATGAGTCTATTTCAAACCCTGGTTATTTTTATTTAGCGTATACTGGAGATAGTCCAAGATATCAATACCGTCTAAACTCAAAAGACGGCTGGAACCGTGAACACGTTGTGCCAAACTCTAAATTAAAAGAACACGGTATTGCCAAAGGTGAACTTCACAACTTAAGAGCCTGCGATATTAAAACCAACTCAAGCAGGTCTAACTATCCTTTTGTAGAAGGAAGTGGAACAAATAAAGCAATCAATGGCATCACATACTATCCAGGTGACGAACACGTTGGCGATATTGCCAGAATTTGTCTATACATGGCTCTTCGTTATAATTTTCCACTTAAAAAAGTTGGTAAACTAGAGACTTTTTTAAAATGGCATAGACAAGACCCAGTTAACGAGTTTGAAAAAAGAAGAAACAATATCTTGGCTCAATATCAAAAAAACCGAAATCCTTTTATTGATAACCCCCAGTTTGTTGAAAAAATTTTTGGAAATGGAAAAACCACATCTTTAAACGAAGTTATGTATAGTCTTTACTTGCAACTAGTTAAACCGGTTTGTATGTTTGGACAAAAACTAGATTTATAAATTAAATTTAAGTAATATAAAAAGGCCTGAAAAGGCCTTTTTATATTAGTATTTATAAGATATTTAACTAAGAGTTAATTGATAATTTTTTTCCACTTTAACAAGATATTTATATCTGAATTAAACGACAGTTTTCATCTCGTTTACATTTCAAAGCTGTATTTTCTACTAACTTAATTGTTTTTATATCTACATTTATAAAGGTAATATAAGGACACATTTTTGTCATTTTTTGGGTTGCGACCCTCTTTATAGAATATTCGCGGTTCAAATTATTAGGTTTTGAATTTTAAATAGTGTGCTTAAAACAGATAACACAATAATTTAGACTAACATCTGTTTAAAAATACAGATAAAAGTTATGTTTGTGATTAGTTGCCTACACCGCCAAAAAACTATAAAATCGCATTGCTATGCCTTTTTTTAATTTTATATAATTTTGCAATTTTTGTTTTTATAGCCGTTTACTATATATATATATATCAATTGATATAGTAAATAACGTTTTTAGTGAAAGACAGATGAGGTTTTCAACTGTAAAACACGCTAATAAAGACATATTTAAAGAAACGAACGTTGTCAATATATTAAAGCATCTAAAATTTAACAAAATCACTTTATATAATTTATATAAACATATCGCAATACTTTTGCATAACTTACACAAGGAGAAATATATGCAACCTGAACAAAATATGCAGTTTAATATGCTCCGCAAGAAAAGAAAAGGATTTTTAATCCCTGCTTTATTTATTCTTGCGTTTACTTCACTTATTTTACTTGTTATCTTTTTATTTTCACACCCTACAGTTTATTTTTCTAAAAATAGTGGTTTCACTGAACACGACGCTGTTAAGGCTGGAAAAAATAAACTACGCTTTGTGGTGCCAGAAACTATAGATACAACTAAGTCTACTTTCATTTCTGTTAGAAAAGAATGGTTCACAACTAGTAGACTAGGAACAATTGTTGACATTAAGGCAAAACCAGGTAAATACTTAGCCCTTGACTTTACAGACCGTCAACACGACTCTGAAGTTTTTACTATCTACACTAAGAACTGGTTTGGAATTAAAAAGCAGTATGACGTAATTGTTGATTACTCTAACTTCCTTCGTATCTTTTTCCCAGAATCACATGAT
>CAUUBG010000036.1:0-6178 GCA_963543345.1 uncultured Acholeplasmataceae bacterium
TATTATCTATAATATATAACTCGTTTTTTTGATTAGCGCATATACGAAAAAATCATACCACAAATTAGATTTTTTACCAAATAAAAACTATTTGTTGATTTGGTTTTTTGGTTAAAAAATGCCCTGGTTTTGAAAAACCAGGGCCATAATTTGGGTGTAAATTAGGTTGTTTTTAAGTCGTTATTCAGACAACATTTGAATTTCTTTAAGATAAATGTCTAGGTCTGTATCTACAGGGGTTTCAAGGATTTTTGGAATGTCTATAAACTCTGGGTTTTGCACGATTGCTTTAAGGGGTTCAAGGCCAATTTTGCCTTTACCAATGTTAGCATGGCGGTCTTTGCGTGAAGACAGGCCATGTAGTGAATCGTTGATGTGAAATAAAAATAATTTATCCATGCCGACTACATTTTTAAACTCAGTAAAAACTTCGGCTTGATGGTCTTTAATGTCATAGCCTGCGTCAAAAATATGGCAAGTGTCGATACACACACCTAAATCTGGGTCTGGATAGGTGTGTATAATTTCGGCGATTTCCGCAAAAGTAATTCCAACTTCGCTGCCTTTGCCGGCCATGGTTTCCACGGCAATTTTGATATCTAGATTATTGTCGTGTACATATTTAATTAACAGATTTACGGCTTTTGCAACTTGTTTTAAAGAAAGCGAGCGGTCTTGAGTTAAAGCAGATCCTGGATGGAGCACAAACATGCCAGCACCAAGTTCATGAGAACGCTTTAGTTCGCTTGAAAAAAAATCAACAGACCTTTGCCATTTTGCAGGGTCTAGAGAAGCTAGATTTGCGATATACGGAGCATGGACTACAAAGTTTTGCTTTGGGATTGACAAAGCCTTGAGTTCGGCTATACCCTCTTTGGCGAAACAAAGTTCGGTGTTGGTGCGAAAAGTGCTTTGTGGTGGGCCTGTGAAAATCATTAGTGCGGTTGCTTGGTTGTGTTTAACTTCGGCAACTGTGCCTTTTAGATAGTCTGGTTTTTTAAATGAGTTGTGTGAACCTAGGTTAAAGTTTTTCATGATTTTTACCTTTTTCCTTTTTTAAACTGAGCACGAAAGTGCTTAACTTTAGCGGCTTTGACGGCTTTTTCAATGGATTTTTTATTTTGTTTTTTATAATTTGGTTTAACTTTGGTTGGTTTTTTAACAGTCTTGACTGCTGCAATTATTAACTCGCTTTGTTTTGATTTAGGTTTTTTTAACTCTAAAATCTCGCCGTTTTTAACTTTAAGTTCAATAAACGGTGAGTTTTGCATTTGGTAGTTGCAAAGTCGGCGTTTATCTAAATCAGTATAAATTGTGTAGACTTCGCCTGTGCGGTTGAATCTCGCAGTTCTGCCTTGTCGGTGTTCAAAAATTGCTTTGGTTTTAGGTACATCTAAATTAAAAACATGGCTAAAGTTTAGGTCAATTCCGCGAGAAAACAAATCAGTAGCGACCACTACTGAGTATTTTTCTTGAGTTAGGTCTTTATAAATTCTTTGGCGGTCTTTTAAATCTAGGTTGCCAGAAATTAAAACAGTGTTAGGAATTACTTTGGCAATTTCTCTGTAAACTTTTTCAAGTTCCGATTTTTTTGAAACAAAAACCAGTGCTGTATATGGATTTTTTGCTTTAAGCAAAGCAACTAAAGTTTTGATTTCTTCGCCAATTTCTGCTCTGACTATATAGTGTTTTAAATTAAGGTGTGAGTTTGTTTCTTCAAGCATTAAAAAAGGACCAAAAAAAGCCTTGACAAAAGGTTTCATAGACTTTTTAACAGTGGCAGAAACTAAGATAAAACGACTTTTTTTAAAGTATGTGAAAACTTGATTAAGTTCTTCCATAAACTCTACTTCAAACATAAAGTCGGCCTCGTCTGCGACTAAAAACTTAAACTCAGCCTGATTAAAAGCGCCTGTTTTGATTAGCTCAGTTGCTTTTTTTGGAGTTAATATAAAAATTTGTTTACCCGACAAACTTGGTTTTTTGGCATCTAAATAAACTTTTTTGTCAAACAATCGCTCAAAAACTAAAGCAGTCTGCAGACAAAGTTCGGTAGTTGGACACAAAATCAAGGCTTTGCCTTCACGCTTTAAGCAAAGGTAAAGCGGAACCAAATACGCAAGAGTCTTGCCAATTCCGGTTTTCGCAGAAATTACGACATTGACATTTTGCTTTAAAATTGTGTTTATCGCTCTTTTTTGAAAAGCAGTGAACTCAGATATATTTAATTTTTTAAGAATTTCTGTAAATTGTTCCATCTCTTTAATTTTAACTTATTTTAAAACATTTGAAACTGATTTTAAAAATCACTCTGACTTAAAAAAACCGCTGTTTAAGTCGTTTTTTGGCTTAATTTCTCTAAAGTTAGAAAGACCAACTCCAAATAGCCGAATTGGCACGTCAATTTCTAGTTTTTCTTTAATGAAATCTTCAAGGGCATTTTGAATGTCAAAAACACTAGAAATATAGTAAGTTAAAGTCTTTGCGCGAGTATAGGTTTTAAAGTTAGCGGTTTTAAACTTAAAGTTAACAGTTTTAGCCTCCAGTCCAAAGTTCTTGAGTTGGTCGGCTAAATCTAGGTAAATTGGCTTGATTTTTGCAATGATTGCTTCAAGAGAATCTACTGCGTAGTTTAAAGTAACTTCTCTTGACATGCTTTTGGGAACACTTAGTTGATACGGTTCAATAAAGTCTTTAGAGTGACCAGAAACTGCTGTCATGATTTCTAAAAGATGTTGTGGGCGGTAAAGTTCGGCTAACTTTCTTTGATTTTCTTTTGAAATAAAGTCAGAAAGTGTATAAATTCCAAGTTCTTGCAATGCTGCAGTTGTGGATTTGCCAAACCCGTATAGTTTGCCAAGTGGCATTTCATAGATTTTACTTTTAATCTCGTCGCGGTAAAGTGTAGAGATGCCTAAAGGTTTATCTAAGTCAGAAGCGATTTTGGCTAAATATAAAGTTTCTGAAATCCCTATTGAAACAGGTAATTTATAGGTGTCCATTAAATGTTTTTGAATTTGTTTAGCAAGTTCAAGCGGCTCAGTTTTATGAGTTGCTAAGTAATCTGTAAAGTCAACATAAGCCTCGTCAATTGAGGCAATTTGTATTTTATTGGTAAAAGTAAATAAATAGTCGAAAAATAAGTTAGAAAAACGTTTGTATAATTTAAAGTCAGTCGGCACAATTACAATTTTTGGATACTTGCGTTTAGCCTCAACTATCGTCATTCCAGATTTTATGTCAAAGCGGCGAGCAGAATAAGAAGAGGTTGAAACTACTCCTTTGTTTAAATGAGACTGATCTGAACCCACGACAAAAACAGTGTGTCTGAGATAAGGCTCTTTTATCATGTGACACGCTGCAAAAAACTGGTCTAAATCTAAATGAAAAATATAAGTTTTTTTCATTCTGCTCCTTTAAATATGGTAAAATAAAAAAGTAATTGCGAGGTGAATGCTGTGGCTGAAGATAAAAAAGTTGAAAATCTTGAAACAGAACTAACAAGTTCTTTAAAAAAAGAACTAAAAGAAGATAAAAAGAAAGAAAAGAAAACCGATAAAGCGATTAAGGCTCTTAAAGATAAAAAAGAAAAAAACCTAGAACCTGGAGTAATAATTTTAAAAAACCCAAGTAAAACGCTAAAAGGAAAAATCATAATTTGGGTGATTCTAGGTGCAATGGCACTTTCATTTGTGGCTGCTTTTATTTCAATTATCTTAAAAGCAAACGGGGTTATTTAAATTAATACAAATTAAGTTTCTTTAAAAAAGGTTGATTTATTCAACCTTTTTTAATTTTCAATTGCTGCTTTGATATCGGCTAAAGTTAATTTAAAGTCTTTAAGCAGTTCTGCTCTAGTTTTTTCTGAAACTAAACAATGGTCTAAGTTTAGTGGAATAACTTTTTTGTTTAAATTACGGCGATTTAAGAAATCTAAAACTAAACCATAAAGCAGTGAACTTGCTTCTTCAACTATGACAATTTTTTGGTGTTTTTCAACTTGATTTAAAAAACCTACCTCGTCTTCTATTTGAGAAATTAGTCTAGCGTTGACTAGTGTGAAGTCTTGGTTTAACTTTTGATAAATTTCTTTTAAAATTGGGCCGTAGCTTAAAACTAAGGTGTTTTTACCTGTTTTTAGAGTTTGCCAAAACGGCTCTTTTTTAAACTTTATAGAAAAGGTTTCGGGGTCTAGGCCTTGGTTAATCGGTAGTTTTGGATAAGCAATGGCCTTTAGTCCTGGTAAATCAAAAGTAGAAGAAAGTAGTGTTGCGTAATCTGAGTCCAGGCCACAGGCAAAAACTTTGGTGTTTGGAAAACAACTAAGTAGTTTAGTAAAGTAAGTGCCTTGGTGAGTAGCGGGGTCGCGATTTGTTAAAAACGCTGAGTTTAAAAGTAGAGTTACATCTAAATTAACTCGGGCAATATCTGAAAGCAGGTAGTCAAGCGAGCGCTGAATAAAAGTAGTGTAATACGGCAATATTACTTTCTTTTTATTTAAGGATAAACTAGCCGCCAGCATAGCTGAGTTTCCTTCTGCTATACCTGAGTCTATAAATCTATCTGGGTATTTTTCTTTAAAGTCCTTGGTGAAATTACCAAGTTCCATACCACTTTCAATTAAATAAAATTCACGCAGTTTAGCAAATTCACAAATAACCTTTCCCATGATGTAAGGGGTTTGAATTTGCGAAGAACTAGTATATGAATGATACTTACCGCTTACATCTGAAACCGCTTCAACAAGCCCTTTTCCCTTAATTGTTTCAATCAAAAACACAACTGGTACTTTCACCTTTAAAACAGATTTTAAAACGTCAATTAAAGCAATAACATCATTGCCTTGTTTAAGGTAGAAAAACCGATAACCCAAGGCCTCAAAGTAAGCCCTTGCTTTTATGGGATCATTTAAAGTATGTCTAAATGCACCAACGTTTTCGACAATTGAGCATTTGTTGTTGTTAATAATAACGGTGCCAGGCAAGTTATATCCACTTAAAGTATTTAATCCTTCAAAGGCAATTCCTGAGTTTAGTGCACCGTCTCCTATCACTGCTATATTTTTGTTTAATGGGTTTGTTAAGCAAAATCCCGCTAAAGCAGACAGAGATTGAGACGCGTGTCCTGCTTCAAAAAAATCATATTTAGATTCACTGTATGCAGTGAATCCAGAGATTTTTCTTTCGCTAAAATTAAGAAAACCACTGCCGCGGCCAGTTAAAATTTTGTAAGTGTATGCTTGGTGGCCAATGTCAAAAAGCAGTTTATCTTTATCTAAGTCAAGTAAATAAACCAAGGCCACAGTTAGCTCAATAGTTGCTAAATTAGAACTTAGATGACCACCGGACTTTAAGATATTTTCTTTAATAAACTCTCTAATTTCTGCGCAAAGTTTTGGCAGGTCTTGGACTTTGATTTTTTTTAAATCTGCGGGTAAAAAGTTTAGTAAATTAAAATTACTGCTCATTTTCGATTGCTTTTTTAGCAACCTCTAAAATTGAGTCGGCTTTTTGAATTAAGTCCTTGGTTTGCTTATAAAGTTCAATTGAAGCCATGATGTCGTTTTCTTGATTTAACTTATCAATGTTTTCCTTTATTTTTGCAAACAGCGCTTTTAATTCTAAGTTTTTTTCTGAATTGTTCATGTTTTACTCTCCTTTTATGTTAGTGACTACTACTTTTAAAGTACCGTCTTTTAATTTAATTTCAAGGCTGTCGCTGCTGTTAACTTCTTTCACGCTTCTAACCATTTGTTGGTTTTTAAACACCAGCGCATAGCCTTGGCTGAGTTTTTTATTTAAATCAAAATTATTTAGTTGTTCTTTAAAAAGTTTTAACTCAAATTCTTTATTTTTAATAATTTCAGGGATATTTGGTAGTTTCAGTTTAAAGTCTGCAATTTGACTTTGTGCAACACTTAAAGTTTTGTGCATATTTGGGAGTTTAGCGGTGAGTTTATCTAAATACTCAGTGTTTTTGTTATAAGTGTTGATAACTGAGTTTCTGCATCGCTGTAAAGCCAAAGCAAGGGTTGCTTGTTTTTTTGAATAAAGAGCAGCAAGTGTTGACTTTGCTTGGTTTTTAAGTAAAAGTAGTTCTTGTTGAAGTTTAGTTAACTTACTCAGTGGAGACACTCGCTCTAAAGCTACTTCATAGGTTCTCAATTCTGCGTTTTCTT
>CAUUBG010000037.1:0-6099 GCA_963543345.1 uncultured Acholeplasmataceae bacterium
TAGTCAAAAACTTGAGTTTTTTGGTGTTGATTTGCAAAAATTCCAGGTAGCAAAAAGTCGTAAATTAAAGTTATATGGTTGTCGTTGTTGACAATAAAAGCGTGGCCGTTTGCTTTATCTTTATTAAAGACAGTTTCTTTGTCAAAAGTAAAGGTGTCTTCAAGTCCTTGACGGTTAAAGCGCTTGTAGTGTTCAATTTTAAGTAGTTCTTCGTAAATATGCTTATACTCAGAGACTAATTTATAGTAAGGCAAAATTATTGGACTGCGTGGAACTTCGCCGTCTCTGGCCTCTGAGAAAAATACACGCAAAAAATTAGAGTAATCAACAATAACGTCATACTCTTGTTTAATTCCAAATAGGTTTTGAGTATAGATTGTAAAAACTTCTGAGTCGTGTTGACGATCTCTAAAGTCAAAAGCCAAGTATTTACCTGGTTTGGCTTTAACTGCGGTAATTTTGCCAAAAGCGCTAGTTGTAAACCAATTTTCTTGGATACTAATAAATTGGGTTTTGGTAGTGTCTATAGTCTCTGGTACCACTAAACGCAATTTGTATTTTTGACTTGTTTTTTTAAAGCTTAAATTTGCAAGTCCACTAGCTTTAGTAAAATAAAGTTTAGGATGCGCAAAAATAAAAAGTGTAAACAAAACAATTGCGATTAAAGTAGTAAGTAAAATAGACGTTATTAAAAAACTTTTTTGTTTTTTTGTCATGTTAGTCCTCCTAAAAGCAACTTTTTTTAAATTAGGAAATACCGGTTTACCGATATTTTGTTTTTTTAGAATTGTAATTTGATTCTGCTAACACCTAGGTTAAATAAACCTAGGTGTTTTATTTAAAAAATTAAATAGATTTAATTAAATAAATTAAATAATGCGACAAGGTTTGATACCAGCGATATTGGCAAATAGAATATGCTCATATCTTGTTTTGACTTTAGCGTGAACATACCAATCATTGCTATAGTTGAAACTTTTTATTTCATTTGTCCAGAAACTATATTTAGAATCAGAAGTATAAGTGATGCCCCATTTTTGTTCATCAAAACCAGCAGGCATAATGGTTTTTAGATCTATTTGACGGTATTCGCGGACAAAACCAGATTTAGTGTTGCCGTAAATCTCTAAAGCATAGTCTGTAGGCACGGTGTCATAGCGGTCATCATTTACCAGATCTAGACCAAAAGCCGATAAAGAATTTGATTTAGTCGGTGAGTATAAAGTAGTACCAATTATTTTTTCCATGTCTTTCAGCATTGCACTGTAAAAAGTAAGATACCAATCTTCTTTAGTGGATTGATTATAAGGTCCAACTAAGTTAAATGGTGAGAAGTCAAGAATTCCTTTCACAATCATGCTGTTGGTTTTGCCACCAATTTTAATCCAACGAACTGGTTCAAACTTAAAGTATTTACCGTTGTATTTCTCGTATTTGTTGCCTTGTTTATCTTTAACAAAAATACGGTTAAATTTAAACTCAATGTCTCTACCATACGAATGGAAAGTAAGTGAGCGTTCGCTGATTTCTTCGTTTAGCAAATCAGCAGGGTTGACATCAACCTTGCTTTGTGGATACTCACCAAAAGTATCTTCATAAATACCTGTGTGAATTTCAATTACGTAGTTTTTCACAATAACAGTATTTAAAAGATCTTCTTTAGAAATATCGTTGCCGTCTAGCGTGATTTTCAAAATTTGCCAGTAATTTGGTATATTAAAATTAATATTTTGATTGCGGATTGTACTTCCGTGATATACGTGGAAATTACGTACGTCTGTTTTAACGTGTTTTCCTAAGTATTTAATTTCAATACTAGCACTATGTCTATTTAAATATATCTTATATGTCAATGTATTTGCATCTTGATCATCAGAACTTTTTGAAAAACTCATTTCAAATATGCGTGGATCTGGATTAGTCCAATTTGGAGTGTAGTTTTCACCTTCATTAATTGTGTCAACATTTCGAACAAAGGTTTCGTCGTATCTATCGTCATACCAGTGTTGGGTGAAAATGCGGTAGTGAACATTATATTTACGTTTAAGCGGAAAACCAACAAGGCGGCTAGTTTCAGCCGTTGCTATAAACTTATCGTGAACAGGGTTGCCAGGTTCATCTAAATAAGCCCAAGCTTGTATGTTGTAGGCTGAGTTTTTTGCTCTGTAGTGAAGCGCGATTTCATCAATTGGAATTAACCTAGTGCGTTTAGTTGGCCAGTTGTCAAGAAAATTTTTTTTACTGCCGTAGTAAACATAAACATCACTAAGTTTTAGTGAGTAGTATTGATATACTCGGATATTGTTTTTACCAGGATAAAGTTTTGTTTCAAGTAAACCTTGTTGGCCATTGTCAAAAAGTTCATAGTCATCGCCAACTAAATTAGCCGATTTAACGTAAGTAGCGCCTTTTTCAACTGGCCAGTCTTGAATGGTTTCAACAACCTCGTCAAACTGATTGTCAAGTTCACTTGACTCGCCTTTCTTTTCTAAAAAGTGTACGATTTCAAAATTAACTTTGTGAACAGTTTCTTCAAAATAAGCAATTAGTTCAGTCTCTTCTATGATTTGGTCTTTAGTAAAATCAAAAGCATCTTGCTTTGTGTACTGTCCGTTCATGGATTTAGCCAACTGCCAGTGCACAAAAGTGTAGGTGCGGCCATGGAACTGAATAAACGGGGTCGTTGGTTGCTTAATTTTGCCTTGATACTGCACCATCTCTGAATCGTATTCAGAAATACTTTCATATCCTTTGACTCTATCTTTAAAGTTTGTAATGAAAGTAACTTTAAAGTAATTGCGTTGATAGACTAAATTAAATACAGTAGAGCCGTCTGGTTGTATTTTTTTCTCGGTTTTAGGTGAAATTACACTGAATTTATATCTGTATTCATCGCCTGGCAGTTTACTTGAATCTGGATATACAGAAACGTTTTTATAGCTTTCAGCTTTTTTGGTTTCTTTAATTGTTTTGTCTTCAATTTCACCAGGTATACCTTTTAAGATGTGATTAATTGTATAAGTTGTCTCGCCTTGTTTAAAGACAGCGTAAACTCTGGTAACAAAACGAGTAACTTTAATATCGCCAGGGTTTGAACCAAAAGTAGGAGTTAAACTCCAGCCAAGGAATTTCCAACCTTTTTTAATATCGGTTGGCTTAGGTGTAAACTTAAAGACTTCGCCTGTATAGAACTTCTGCTTCGGCCATTCTGCTAACTCAGCTTTTTCTAAATCTACACTAGAAACAGTTGGCGTAATTTCCATCAAGATAGTTTTTGCAACATAAGTTGGAGTGATAGCGATTCGTTTGTTGTAGGCAACTGTTGGGTCAAACTCGTTGTCTTCAACCATCAGTTTATCAAACACAAAATCATGAATTTCAGTTCCAGGTTTTAAAGCAGCCTTCATTTTATCTACAACTTCAGCAGGCAGAAGTTGTGAGTACTTAAGGGTAATTGGTCGTTTAAACTCAGCAGGAAAAGAAGAGTCTATAAGACCTGCGTAGTTAAAGTAAACATCGTAAGTCTCTGCTTTGTAGTAAAGAGTTAAATATTGTTTTTCAAAAGATGTAGTGACTATTAACTCAGTAATTGACTTAGAAAGTAAAAGAGTTTTATGGTTAGGATGCGGATTTTTATTAAAGAAAGCACTAATATCGCTTTGGATATCGTAGGTGTTTGTACTAATAAGGTCGCCCACTGATTTTAAATTAGAAAGCGGGGTTTCTACTTCTTCGTCTAAAACACCTTCTTTAAGACTTTCAAAAATAAATCTTAAGTAGATTTTTCTAACTGATTTAGTTTCTTGCCAAGTTGCTCTTAAGTTCATATCACCAACTACTTTAAAGTTAGTTGGGAAATTAAGTACTTGAGATAAACTATCTTGATTTTGCCAACCCATAAAAGTGTAAGATTTTTGGTGAGTTGGGTCAGTTTTTTGCGGTAAACCTGGGTCTTTAAGCAGTTCTTGGTACTTAAAGTTAATAGTTTTTTGAGTTTCTCCGTTTAAAATACCGGTGTTAAAATTAAAGTTAACTTTAAAAGTTTTTCTTGAGTAGTTTAATGTAAACTCAGTTTTTCCGTCTTTAGTGATAATTTTTTCTTGAGGGTCGCCAAGAATCTCAAAACCATGTTCGTATTTCTTTAAAATGTCTAGCGCAGAAACTGTAATTTTTGCGCCAACTTGTGCGCGTTTTTCTTCTTTTTCAACAACTTCGTCAATTTGCTCAATTCCTTCCAAGACATGCTTAATTGTATATTTAGCCTGTGTGATTTCTTCGGTGAAATAAGCAACTAAAACAATATTGCTAGATACTGTGAAATTAGCAAAATCAAAAGCAAACACTTCAATATAGCGCCCGTTCATCTCACTTTCAAGTTGCCAGTGTTTAAATGTATAGTCAAAACCAACTTTCGTTAAAGTCGGGGTTTGTCCAGGCATTTGCACTTTTGCGCCAAACTGCACAATTTGTCTGTCTTGACTAGACGCACTAACATTGCTAAAGTGGCCATAGTTAACGCGGAAGTCCACATTAAAGCGACGGCGAGTGTAGTGTAGAGTAAAAGTAGTTGAGCCGTCTGCCTGAATTTCTTTAGTTTGGGTTTGCGTGTCTACTTCAAAACCATTGTCGTGAGCGGTTAGACGGTCGCGATAATCAACTGTAACTAAACTACCGATTTGCGCCATTTTAGTGGTATCCGAAATAGCTTTAGCAGGTTCGCTGTCTATGCCTTCAAATACATGGTTAATTGTGTATTTAGCAAAAGTTTTAATTTCTTCAAAGTATGCCACTAAAGTTGTGTCTTTAGTGATTTTTCTGGTTGCAAAGTCAAAAGTAGAAACTTCACGGTAACTGCCGTACATTTCATCTTTTAACTGCCAACGTTTAAATTCGTAAATAAAGCCTTGTTTACCAAGCGTTGGAATTTTAGTTGGCTTTGTAGCGTGTGCTTCAAATAAAACGCTTTGCTCGGCTTCAACAGAGGCCACAGCTCCTGAAAAATATCCACCATTGAAGTTAACTTCGAAGTTCACTTTAAAGACACGGCGAGTGTAGACTAAAGTATACAAAGTAGTTCCATCTTTTTTGATGTTTTTTGCCTGATATTGTTCAGCAACATCAAAACCGCGGTCAAATTGTTTTAGCCTATTGTTTTTGTTAACAATAACTTCAGCACCAATTTCACCTTGGTGTTGTTCTTCAATAACTTCGTCTTGCAGTCCAGGAAGTGCTTTTAAGATGTGTCTGATTGTATATTTTGCAAATAAAGACTCTTCTTCAAAGTAAGCGACTAAAGTAAGTGGTTTTGAAACTGTTTGATTTGCAAAATCAAAGGCGTCTACTTTGGTGTATTGTCCGTTCATTTCGTCTAGCAACTGCCAGTGAATAAAACGGTAGATAAAGCCTGGCTTAGACAGTGAAGGGTCAGTTTGTGGACGTTTAACTTTATCTTCATAAGCTATAGTTTGCGGACTTTCGTTAGAGACATTGACATCTGTAAAGTGTTGTTTGAAGTTTACAATAAAGTTTACTTTAAATCTGCGGCGTGTGTAGTGTAGAGTAAAGGTAGTAGAGCCGTCTGCCAAAATTGTTTTAGTTTCACTTTGGTCAAGCACGTAGAAACCTGCTGAATATTGTGTCAAGAAAGCATCTTGATTAACAGTGATTTCTTTACCAATTTCGGCTTTATTTGTGTCGTCTATGATTTCTTTTGCAACTTGTCCAAGAAGCGGTTCAAAGATGTGCTTAATTGTATATTTAACTATAGTGGTGGTTTCTTTAAAGTAAGCGACCAAAGAAAGGTCTTGGGTGACTTTTTGCGCAAAATCATAAGCAGTTTGCTCTGAATACTGTCCATTCATTTGAGCCTCAAGTTGCCAGTGAATAAACTGATAAACTCTGCCCGCTTTGGCAATTGCAGGGTTTGCAGGTGTTTTAACTTTTCCTTCAAATAATACAGTTTGAGTAGGTGGAGTTGAAGAAATAGAGGCATTTTTAACCTGGTTTTTAAAGTTAACTGTAAAGTTAACTAAAAAGGTACGGCGAACATATCTAAGTGCAAATACAGTTGAGCCATCTGCTGGAATTACTTTAGTTTGG
>CAUUBG010000038.1:0-6036 GCA_963543345.1 uncultured Acholeplasmataceae bacterium
GCATGTATTAGACGTACCGCCAGCGTTAATCCTGAGCCAGGATCAAACTCTCCATAGATTGAAAAGAGTTTAAATGACTCTAATTAGTTTTATTCTTTAAAAGAATTGGTGTATTTGTCTTATTTAGTTTTCAAAGAGCTGTTTATTTCAAACAACCTTATTAAGTTTAGCACTTTTAAATATATATGTCAAAAAAAAGCATTGGTTGAAAAATTTTTTTAATACTTAAAATTTTTTTGAATTTTTTTGCTTAATTTTAAGATATTTCCTAAGTTAAATCGCTTTGAAAAATCCTTTAAATAAAGGTTTTTTAAGATAAATTCATCAATTTCTAAAAAGGTAAGAAAACCGTTTAAAAACTTAGCAATGGCGATGTCGTCAAGGATTGAAAAAGTAGTGCCAAAAAACTCATAGTCAAACTCGCTAAGGAACCTGTCATATACTAAAAAACGACCACTTGGAATTTCTTCAACTACTTCGGTTGGGGTGTCTTTAATTTCAAAATAACTATAGATATCCGGCCAAAGCAGCGCATTTTTAATTGGATAATGCATATCGTTTTCGGAATGCAGATAGTAAGTGTGTTTGTTTGCAGTGCAAAAAGCATGAATTTTTGAGTCTTTTTGGCGAAGCACTTTAATTTCTTTTAAAGGAAAGCCAAATAGATACATCGCCTCGATTATCTCAAAAGTTTTATTAACCATAGTTTGTGAGTCAATAGTAATTTTAGTGCCCATTTGCCATGTTGGATGAACTAACGCGGTTATTTTGTCAATTTGTTTTAACTCTGCTCTTGATTTGCTGAAAAAAGCACCACCGCTTGCGGTGATTCCGATACTTTCTAATTTGCCAAAATGGTTTTTTAGACAAAAAAGCGCGTTGTGCTCAGAGTCCACGGGAATGATTTCAACTTGCTTGCTATTCGCGATTTTAGTTAAAATAGAGCCTGCCATTACGAGACTTTCTTTGTTGGCTAAAATTAAAGTTTTTTTGGCCATCAAAGCCCAGTATGAGTAAATTAAGCCAAAAGATTGAGAGACTGCGTTAAAAACAGCCTTGACTTTATTTGAGTAAATCAGCTTTTGAATATTTCTTTTGCCAACTACGAAGGTAATTTCTGGGTACGCTATTTTGTAAGTTTTTAAAAAATGTTTATTTTGAAGAATGCAAATTTTAACTTTATTTTGGTATTTTTCAAAGTATTTTTGATTCTTTTCGTTGTCTTTAGACAAAGAAACTGCTACTAAATTGTAAGGGGTTTCTTCTGTTAATAAAATGTCTAGCGCTTTTTGGCCAACCGAGCCTAAGGCTCCAAGCAGTAAAATTGATTTTTTTGACAAAGTTTGCTCCTTATTTTAAAAGAAATGTAACTAAGACTGTGTATATTAAAAAAATTAAAAAGGTCAAAAAAGTAGTTACAGAAAGCGCGTCAACTCTGTCTAAAACTCCGCCGTGTCCAGGCAAAATATTTGAGTAATCTTTGACGTTCGCACGGCGCTTAAATGCGGAAAAAATTAAGTCTCCACCTTGCGCAATTGTGGCAAACACAAATGAAACTAAAAAAAGTAAAATAAAGTAAGCAGGATGGCTTTGTTTGGTTAGTCCAAAAAAACTAACATTAGTGTAGTAAAAACGAAGTAAAAGAAAATAGACAACACTAGTTACAACAGCAGAAAACACAGTGCCGATAAAAAAACCTTCCCAAGATTTTTTGGGGCTGATTTTGCTCATTTTGTGTCTACCAAAAGTAATTCCACCCAGATAGGCAAAGGTATCGGTTAACACGGTGACAATCAAAGGAAAAAGAGCAAAAAGCAAATGATGGTTGCGAAGAAAAAACATTCCCCCAAAAGAAAGGGCAAGAAAGTTAACTAAAAAATAACTTTGTGTAAGTAGTTTCTTTTCCTGAAAATAAAGAATAGCAATAGTGATGTTGACTAAAACTAGCGTTAAAACTAAGGAAAGCAGATAGATACTTAAGTTAAGTTCGCTAAGCTCTCTTTGCGGTAGATAACTTCTTTGAAAAGCAATCGCTGAGACCGCAACTTGTAAAAGCAATGTCAAAATATGGAGAACTGCGAGTTTTGCTTTATTTTGATTTAAGTTAAAAACGCGCGCGAGTTCAAAGACAGTGATTTGCGCGAGCACTAGATTTAACAAAAAAAAGCCCAAAAAAGCAGGACTTAAAATTAAAAGTGGTAGATATATCCCTAAAATAAAAAAGCCAGTAATGGCTCTTTTTAAAATATTTGGCATAATCAACTAAAACAGTTCGTTGGCGTTGTATTTGCCGGCAGACAAAAGTATCAAGTCTGTTATGTGAAAAACGTAGCCAACTAAAAGTAGACCAGAAAGTAGACGGATAGCACCGGCTGTTTTGTAGCCATATACAAAGCGGTCAAGCCCTAGTAAAGAAGTTAAAGGGCAAAGCACTAAAAATAAATTGCCTGACTTTAAATCTTGTTTTAAATAACCATTTAGGTTAGGTGAGTATTTTTTTTGAATATACTTAACTAAGTCAAACAGATAGTAAAAAATCCCAACGTAGAAAATTCCTAGCCTAATTAAACCTGACTTGTGTTCTTTTAAGTAAAAACGGTCAAGCCCAAAAATATTGGTCAAAGGACATAAAATCAAAAACTTAGCCAACTTAGTTAATTGCATTAAAGAATAGCCTCGCGTCTGTAGCGTTTAAGAATTAATAGCACGATGTCGGCAATCCATAAGAAAAAACCAATGAAAATAAATAAACCTAAAACAAAGCGAATGATACCGGGTAGTTTATCTTTGGCGTAAATTAAGCGTTCAACTGAAAGGATACCAGTGAACGGAAAAAGAATTAAAATGATTGAAATTAAAGAAAGGGTACGTGGTCTTCTAGTTGTGCGCACGCGTTTAGTGGTTTTTTTCATATAG
Organism: uncultured Acholeplasmataceae bacterium; assembly: GCA_963543345.1. Taxonomy (GTDB): domain Bacteria; phylum Bacillota_I; class Bacilli_A; order Acholeplasmatales; family Acholeplasmataceae; genus CALISC01. Next base: position 2,917 of record CAUUBG010000038.1, read on the forward strand.
ACATTACCTCTTTGGTTTTAACTTGCGCGATTTCGTCAATTTTTGCGGTGTATTTGTCGGTTAATTTTTGCGCTTCGTCTAGTCCTTGTTTTTCAAGATCTTCTGGGTATTTGGCTTTTTTAACTAAGTCGTTTAAATCTCGTCTGGCGTTTCTAATAAATACTTTGGCGTTTTCTTTAGCCTTTTCAACTTCTTTGGCCAAAGTTTTGCGGCGGTCTTCTGTAAGTTTAGGAAAAATTATTCGCACACCGACGCCGTCTGTATTGACAGGCATGTCTAGGTTTTCGGCCAAAATTGCGTGTTCTATGTCTTTAAGTAAAGACTTGTCGTAAGGTTTGACAAAAAGTTGTGTACCTTCAACAACTGTGATTTGCGAAACTTGGGCTAAAGGAGTTGGCACTCCGTAGTAAGCGATTTGGATTTTGTCAAGAATTTTTGGATTTGCACGGCCTGTTCTAATTTGTGTTAAGTCAGCCTCAAAATGCACAATCGTTTTTTGCATTTTATCTTCTGCTTCTAAAAGCAGTTCATCAAGTTCTACCATTTAAAACTCCTTTAACGTTTGTTTAATGTTTTGATTAAATTATTTAACTAAAGTACCGATTTTTGTGCCAGTAGCTGCTTTTACAATGTTGCCTTTTTTGCTCATATTAAAAACAAGCGTTGAAATTTTGTTTTCAAGACAAAGCGCAGCGGCTGTTTTGTCAACTACTTTTAAGTTTTGCTCAATGATTTGGCTGTAGGTCAACTCATCGAAAAGCACAGCTGACTTATCTTGTTTAGGGTCAGCTGAATACACGCCGTCAACTCCGTTTTTAGCCATTAAAATACAGTCTGCACCTAGTGAAGAGGCGACTAAAGCAGCGGCTGTATCGGTTGAAAAGAAAGGCTGGCCTGTACCGCCTGCTGAAATCACTACGCGTTTTTTGGCCACATGTTCAAGTGCTTTGGTTTGCACAAAAGGCTCAGTGATTTTTTTAACTTCAAGGTGAGAAAGCACAACCGCGCTTTGCCCAACTTTGCCAAGGGCTTCTTGCAAAGCCAGGGAGTTAATAACGGTGCCAAGCATGCCCATGTAGTCTGCTTGAACTCTAGCCATTCCGAGTTTTTCGGCAATCGCTCCTCGCCAAATGTTGCCAGCGCCAACAACTACCGAAACCGAAATTCCAAGGTCCACACATTGCTTAATTTCTTTGGCAATGTCTGTAAGCATGTTCGGAGAAAGAATGTGTCCGTTTGGGTCTTTTAAAGCCTCTCCGCTAATTTTTAAAAGAATTGACTTATACATTGTTTACTTTAGTTAGTTTTAAAAAGGTAAGAAATACCTTATTTTTTCAATTGCTCTGCAACTTCATCGGCAAAACTTTGGCATTTCTTTTCAATACCTTCGCCGACTCTGAAGCAAATGTAGTTAATCAGTTTAGAGTCAGTTTTTGCTAAATATTGACTAACTTTTTCAGATGGGTTTTTAAAGAAAGCCTGTTCAGTTAAACAAACTTCTTCAAAGTACTTGCGGATACGGCCTGCGATTTTTCTTTCTACAAACTCAGGTTTAGTGCCTTCATTTAAGGCTTGTTGAGTAAGTACGGTTTTTTCGCGTTCAAGCACCTCAGCAGGTACGCTTTCTGGATTTAGATATTGCGGCTTCATAGCAGCAGCTTGCATAGCCACGTCTTTCGCGATTTCAAAGGTTGCGTTTTCAACTAAAGTTAAAGCAGCAATTTTACCACCTTGGTGCAAATATGTACCAAATGTTTGACCGGCGTCTGCTTTTAGGTAAGTTAGACGGCGAAGTGTAATTTTTTCGCCAATTTTCGCAGTTAACGCTAAAAGCATTTCAGAAATAGTTTGTCCGTTTTCTTTAACTTCAAGAGCTTCTTCAACTGAAGATACAGGGTTTTTAATTAAAACAGCACCTACTTTTTCAATTAGTTCTAAAAAGTGTTCGTTTTTAGCAACAAAATCAGTTTCTGAGTTGATTTCCAAAATTAGGGCTAGGTCTTTTTCAATAAAGATACGAGCAAGACCATCGGCTGCCGTTCTGCCTTGTTTTGACTGCGCTTTTGCCAAGCCTTTTTCTCTTAAAAAGTCAACGGCTTTTTCAATATCGCCGTTAGTTTGTTCAAGGGCTTTTTTGCAGTCTAGCATGCCAGCGCCAGTTTTTTCTCTCAAGATTTTTACATCGTTTGCAGTTACCATAATAATTCCTCCTAAATAATTGCAGTTTTTTTTAATTTAGTTGTTGATTTCAAAATAAAGGGATATACCAGTTACTAGCAATCCCTTTGTTTCGTTGATTTAAATTATCGGTTTAAAATCAGTTGAATTAAATCAACTTTCTTTAATGCTGAGTAACCTTTTAGGCCAAGGGCTTTTGCTAGGTTTTTTAAATCAGCAAGAGTTTTAGTTTCAAGTTCAAAAACAGATAAAGTTGTTGAAGTTGAACCTTCAATTTCATCTGAAACTTTTTTAGTTCCAGTGCTGCTTGAAGCTTTTTCAACTTTAGCAGTGGTTTTTTTAGTTGTAGATTTTTTTGCTGGTTTTTCAGAAGCAGGTTTTTCATCTGCTGCTTTTTTAGAAGTGGTTTTTTTAACAGGCTTTTCTTGAACCTTTTCTTCTACCTTAGTTTCTGCTTTAACTTCTTTTTCTTCTATCTTTTTAGTAGTTTTTTTAACAGGTTTTTCTAAAACCTTTTCTTCTACTTTAGTTTCTTGTGGTTTAACTTCAGGTTTAACTGCTTTTTCTACTGGTTTTTCTACTTTTGCAGTTTTAACAGGTTTTTCTGATTTTACAGTTGGTTTTGCTACTTTTTCTTCAGGTTGTGCAGATTTTTCTGCTTGTTTTTGTTCTTGGCGTTCACGGTTGAACTTAGGTTTACGAGCAGGACGTTCAAAACGAGAGTCATATTTACGTTCATCGCGGCTAGGAATTTCTACTGAATCTAAAGTAAATTGAATGTCGTCTTGAGATTCAATTGCTTCAACTACGCCACCTTGTCCTTCAACTACAGCGTTGGTCAAAACATTGATAATCAATTGAACTGAACGAGTTGCGTCGTCGTTTGCAGGAATTACATAGTCAATACCGCGCGGATCTGAGTTAGTGTCTACAATCGCAAAC
>CAUUBG010000039.1:0-5632 GCA_963543345.1 uncultured Acholeplasmataceae bacterium
TGCTGATGCGTTCAAATTTCACAATTCCAGAAATTAAGGCAAACAATGTATCGTCGCCACCTTTTCCGACATTGTTACCAGGATGCACCTTGGTACCGCGTTGACGGTAGATTATTGAGCCTGCTTGGCAATATTGACCATCTGATAACTTAGCACCTAAGCGTTTAGAAATGGAATCACGTCCGTTTTTAGTAGAACCTACCCCTTTTTTAGATGCGAATAACTGTAAATTTATGAGTAATAGCATTTTTATTCCTCCTTGATGTTTAAAGGATATTGTCTAGACATATCCTTAAGAGTATAAACTAAGTTTTTAAAAACAGCCTCAGTTGCTTTGCTAGGATTCGTGATTTTAAAACTAAATTCAGCTTCAGTTAATTTATACTCAATGTTTTTGGTTTCTTTTAGAAACTCAAGTAAATTGATGTGAGATTGAAACAAAACAGAAACTCCGGCGCAAACTATATCTTGGCCAAAAGGTCCGGCCTCTGCGTGGCCTTTTGCGCTTAAGCTCTGCTTTAATTCATCTACTTTGAACTTAATCAAGTAATTAGTTGCGTTTAGGCAACAACGATGTCTTCAACCAAAACTTCTGTGTATGGTTGTCTGTGACCTTTTTTAACTTTATCATTGTTTTTATCTTTGTATTTAAAAACGATGACTTTCTTTTGTTTACCGTGGCGAAGCACTTTAGCGACAACTTTAGCGCCCTTAACATAAGGTGCACCAACTTTAACTTTATCGCCAGAAACAAGTAGCACTTCTTTAAACTCAACAGTTTCGTCAACTGCGTTTTCAAGTTTTTCTAAAAACAATTTTTGTCCTTTTTCGGCTTTAAATTGTTTGCCACCTTTAGCAAATATAGCGTACATATTTTCCTCCTTAAAAGACTCACTATGAAAGTAATGCAAATAAGCATATTTAAAGACTTTTTCTATGTGGTAATAACAATTAATGTTAACACATTTGTGCGTTTTTTACCACAAAAAACGCTAGTTAGCGAATTACTGAAATTATCGCGTTAACTATTGGGTTTTTGCGTTTTTTGGTGTAAATAAAGTTAGCAATGTGTTGGCGAAGTTGTTTCTTTAAGTCGTTTAGTTGCAGACCACGTTCGCCTACTTTTGCATGGAAATTTACTAAAAAGGTCTTGGCGCTTTCAGTAATTTCTGAAATAAAGTCTACATCCCGAGAAAAGCCTTTTGAAAATATATTAAAGTCTCCGTGAACTCTTCGGTCTTGAAACGAATATCTAAAAGCCAAGATAAAAATCCCGTCTTCAGCCAAATAAGCACGTTCTTTTACGATAATATCGTTATTTTCGTCAATTGGCACCTCATCTATTAGTTTATCTGCAGCCGCTAACTCTTTTTTAGAGACAAAACCAGATTTTTTGTTAAAGTGAGCGATGTCTCCGTTTTCCATTATCAAAATGTTTTTTTCCTTAAACCCAAAAGTTATTAAGGTCTCTTTTAGTTTAACTTGTTGGCTATACTCACCACGCAAAGGAATAATATAACGGGGATTTAAAAGCGAAAGCATAAAAGAAATGTCGGTGCTTGAAGCCAGGTCGTGGACAATTAAATTAGGCTTGTAGTAAGTTTTGCACTCAGTTTTAAAAAGTTCATCCAAAGTTGCTGCAAACATTGTCTCAACACCTGGAATTGGTTTCATTAAAACGCAAACTGCATCTTCTTTTGAAAGAGTTTGGCGGGGATTTTTAGACTTCGCGATGCTTTGTAGTTTGATAAGCGGGGTATTTAAGTTGCCGGTGATTATCATCACAACATTCTGTATCCCGTTTTCATATACGTGTTTTTGTGAAACTAGCGATTTTAAGTCAAGAGACAGGTAGCCTTTTTTAATTAAAGGAAGCAGTTTCATAAAAGACTTGCGGCTAGAGAAGCAAATTTTTCTATCTAAGCGCTCAGCCCAAGTAATAATTTCTTGAATACGCTTAATGTCGGTGTCTGCGACTGCAAAAAACAATCTGCCTTCAGTGTTTTTAAAAACAGTGGTTAAAAACGCTTGGTATTTGTCTTGAGTGTATGAAGTGGTGAACTGAGAAACACCTGAACAGTCTGGAAGTAAGGCCAAAGTGTCTTTTGCCAAAGCGGCTTCCATTAGTGCGGAGAACTCAGTCTGGTAAAGTGGATGCGGGGTTTTGTTTAAAGAAAAAGAACCTGTGTAAATAATTTTACCAAGTTCAGTTTGGGCAATGATACCAACGCTTTCAGGAAGCGCTGAACTTGTGAAATAAAAAGAAAAAGAACAGTCTTTAAAATTGGCTTTAGTGCCTTTTTTAATTTCTCTAAACTCAATTTCGGAAGCATCTAGGTCAGGCGTATCTTCTAAAGTCTGTTTAATTTGATGAATAGTTAACTCAGTTGCGTAAACTGGTACCTTGATTTGTTTTAGTAAAAAAGGCAAGGCTCCAATGTTTTCGTCTTTAAAAGACGACAAAAAAATAGCCTCAATTTGGTCTTTGTGTGGCAGCAGTGTTGAGTAGTCTGCGATAATTGAGTCAATTCCAAACTGTTGTTGAGTTGGGTATTTTAGCCCTGCGTCTAAAATAAAGATAGAACGATTGACTTGTAGACAAAAGAAGTTTTTACCAATTTCTCCAAATCCACCAAGTCCAAAAATTTTAATATTAGTAATAATGCACCTCGTGTATAATTGATTTTTTAAATTTATTTATCTTTGTATTTTCCTTAAAAACAAAGATAAATGATTTTTGCTGTTGATGTATTTTACCATAGTATAGCGGGAGTTTTTTTAGATAAGTAAGCCGTAAAAATCTCGAAACTAATGCTTTTTAACCTAATTTGAATGATTTTATCCCATTTCTCATAATAAGCAAAAATCCAGTAGAGTGACTCTACTGGATTTTAAGATTAATTCAACAAAAAACTTAGTTAAGACTTGGGTTTTCTGTGCTTTCTTCTGCGCTTTGCTCAGCCTCAGGAGTTTCCGTAATTGTTTTAATCAATGGTTCTTTTTGAAACTCTTTGACAAAAGAAAGTTCTTTGTGTTTAACGACTGTCAGTGAAGTTGTAACGTATTGAATGATGTTTGCCACACGTTGTGGAGGAACAGCGATAAACAACTGAATAGCTAGTGAGTTATAGAAAGTCATCATTGCGCTAATTCTAGATTCATCCATATTGTTAAAAGCCTCATCAAAAAGAACTAAACAGCCAGATCCCGCACCTCTATTTCTTGAAAGCAATTGTTGGAAGGAAGCCGCAATTACGATATAGAAAGGAACTTGGGTCTCTCCACCTGATTTTTCGCGAGAAACTTTTGAAAAAAGCGAAACAACATTGTCTTCAGAAGTAATTTCAATGTCGTATTTCATGTAGTTTCGATAGTCAAGTAATCTTGCTGCAGTTTTTTCCATCGCAGGGTCAGTTGACGAAATTTGTCTAAATAAGTCATCTAAAATTGTAGTTTGAGTTTTGTTTAAGTTGTCTTGGAAAAGCGTGTTGTTTAACTCATGGTTGCGAGTAAGTAGATTGTAGTATCGCTCAAAGTCAGGGTCTTCGGCGGCTTTATAAATTAGTTTATAGGTATCTTTACCAAAGCGTTTACCTTGAAGCGCGACGTTTAGGTCATCAATTTGCTGTTTAGCCTGCTCAATTGAAGAGGCTAGTTTATTTACAAACTCTTCTTTAAATGTAGTTTCTGCTGAGTCTCTAAGTTCCTTGGCTTTTTGCTCGTAGACTATTAAATTATGGTTCTTAATTTCGTTTTGTTCAGCCTCAAAAGCAGTTAAGTTCTCAATTAACGGCTCTTTTGAAAAACTGTATCTTAAGCAGTAGTCAGACATCAGTTTTAAAACCATTACGCTTTGTCTTGAGACTGAGTTTGCAAGTTTAGTTTGACTGCTTTCCAGAACTTCAATGATTTTAGTCGGATCATCGTGTCGTTTAAGCAGTGCACTGTATTTAGTGTTAGCAGCGCTAAGCAGTTCTGGGTTGTTAATCTTAAGTTCTTCCAGTTCTTGTTTATAAACCGCTTGAGTTTCTTCAGTTTGGTTGCGGCGAACTTCAACGTCTTGCAGAACTTGCTCAATTCTACCACGACGAGTTATTAACTCTTCGTGTTGAGTAAGAATTTGGCTGCGTTCGCTTTCTGCTTTGTCAATTTGGGCCTCAATTTCTTTAATGTCAGTGCCTTTTGCCAGATTTTCTTTTTGAGCCTGTAATTCATGGATTTTGCCTGTAAAAATCTTGATATTGTCGTTTGCAGAAAAACGGTTTTCTTGAATAATTCGGGCAGCCGCTAGGCGTTCAGCAAGTTGGCGGGTATATGTAGTTTCACCAATTTCTTTAGAAATTGTGGCAAGATTTTGCGTTTTTTGCTCAATTTCTCTTAAAATAATTTCTTTTTGTTTAGTGTTACCGGTGATACCGATCTGTTTTCTTGCCCAAGATTGTGGGTTTAGTTGAGAGGCTGTGTAGTTTGAGTAAGTCATTCCAAGTGGCTCAACAGAGCGACTGAAGTTCTTAAGTTCTTTTGGTGTAGCAACGCAAATTACATTGTTGTAAAGCATGTTAATGTAAGCGCGAGCATAGGTATGGCTGGTGTCAATTTTGCCTGCAAGTGAGTCGTCAGCCGTTTGGGTTTGCGGGATTTTGCCGGTGTTTACCAAACCAACTCCAAAAATATTTAAAGTAGTTCTAACTTCGTTGTAGACCTCTAGCGCGTCGTCAAAATACTCAGGGTCAACGATAATGTTGAACTTGTTTCTGCCAATATAACCCTCAGCGACATTTCGCCAAGTTTCGTCGTTTACTTCAATTAAGTCACAAAGTGGACGGAAATTAAACTCACGACGGTATTTTTGGCTGAGTTTTTCATTAATTTTTCCAACTAAAGCGGTAGTTTGTGGTGGGTACATCTTGATGTTTCGCTCAAGATTGTAGTGCTCTTCTTTAAGTTGAGCAATTTCTTTGCGAATTGCTTCAGACTGCTCATTTAGTTTGTAAATACGAGCATTTGCGCCTTCTATCAACAGTTCTCTAAACTCAGCGATAGCCTCTAAGTTTTCTTTGACTTTAGCGATGTCTTTAAAGGCTGTTTGGCTGTGCATTTTGGCGAAATTCTTTAAAATTTCGTTAGTTTTGATGCGTTTTGCCAGTTCTTGAGTGGTACCAAGTTCTTGAATTAGTGAGTTTTCAAGGTCTTTGGCTTTGATTTTCTCGGCCTCAATTTGTGTGTTGGTACGTTGAATTTCGCGAGAAATTCCGTCTAGAGTTTGGGCAAGTGAGTTAGATCCACGAGCACGGTCTAAGTTCTTAATTGTCTCTTCTTTGGCCAAAATTTGGGTCTTTAGTTCAGTGATTTGGTCCAAAATTTCTGAAAGCAGAGCAGTATTTTGTTGTTTTTCTAAACTGCATTGCTTAATAATTGCTTCTTTTGAATTAAGTTCAGTGATTTTTTTCGTAATGTCATTGGCAGCGATTTCGTCTTTTTCTGCTTTAATTTCGGCAGAAGAGACACGGATTTTTTCAAGAGCCTCGATTTTTTCGCGGTCTTTTTTAATTTCTGCCTCTATTTTTTTAAGTTCAGCAACATTGTTTTTAAGCGAAGAAATGTTAACTTGTGTGTTGTCAAGCAGGAACTC
>CAUUBG010000040.1:0-5591 GCA_963543345.1 uncultured Acholeplasmataceae bacterium
CTTTTACGCCGACGATAGCACAATAGTGTGAAAATAGGGAGCTGCCAGTTTCTTTCTTTATTTTAAATTATCACCCACGCCTACTTAGCTCAGTTGGTTAGAGCGTCTGACTGTTAATCAGAAGGTCCCAGGTTCGAGACCTGGAGTGGGCGCCATTTTTGAAACTGAGTTTGCATCTGCTTAAAAAAGTAGGTGCTTTTTTTATAAAGAAAGGAAATAAAAAAGATGAAAATCCTGGCAATTATAGACGCACAAACTGACTTTATTAACGGCTCTCTAGCAGTAGGTATTGAGCCTTGGCAAAAAGCCAAAGCAGAAATTCTTAAACTTAGTGAAGCAAACAATTACGACTGGATAATTTTTACCCGCGACTGGCATCCTTTAAATCATTGTTCTTTTAAGGAACAGGGTGGACCTTGGCCAGCGCACTGCGTGCAAAAATCAAAAGGTGCCGAAATTGATCAAGAACTGCTTAAACTAAGCACTCAAATCCCCAACAGTTTAATTATTTCAAAAGGACAAGACTCAAACCAAGAAGAGTATGGTGTTGACCTACTTTTAAATTTTAAAGAAATCAACGCAAACACATCTGTTGATGTTGTTGGACTTTGCTTTGACTATTGTGTGGCTGAGTGCGCGCGAATTACTAAAGAAAAACACCCTGAAGTCAGTGTAAAAATTTTCAAAGCAGCAACAGTTGCGATTGACGAAACGGCTGAGCCGAATGTTGGCATGTCTTTAGTTGTTGAATAGTAAACACGAAAAAATTCCCTCTAATAGAGGGAATTTTTTAATGAATTGTTAGTAGTCTAAAGGATGTAAAACACACAATTTAGCAACTGATTGTTTAACTTCTAAAATAGTTTTTTTATCTTGATTTGTCAAAACTAAGTCAATTAGTCTAGCAATTTCCTTAAACTCAACGCTACTAAAACCACGAGAAGTCAATGCCGCTGAACCTAATCTAATGCCAGATGTATATTTAGGAGGCTCCGAGTCAAAGGGGATTGAGTTTTTATTGACAGTAATATTTGCCTGCTCTAGTATATCTTGTGCAGCAAGCCCAGTTAGCCCAGTTTTATTTTTTACTTCAAGCAATACTATATGGTTATCAGTTCCACCAGAAATCACACGGTAGCCAAGACGACTAAATTCACTAGCCATGGCTTTTGCGTTTTCTAAGTATCTTTGCACGTATTGCTTAAACTCAGGTTCAAGTGCTTCTTTAAAACACACTGCTTTACCTGCAATTACGTGCATCAAAGGCCCGCCTTGAACCCCAGGGAAAACAGCCTTGTTAACCTTTTTTGCGATGCTTCCATTGTTTGTTAAAATCAAACCACCGCGTGGTCCTCTAAGAGTTTTGTGGGTGGTTGTTGTGACTACATCTGCGTATTTGACCGCATCTGAGTGTAAGCCAACTGCAACTTGTGCAGAAATATGGGCGATATCTGCCATTAAGTATGCGCCGACTTTATCGGCAATTTCTTTAAAGCGCTTAAAGTCAATTTCACGGCTATAGGCAGAAGCGCCACATACTATTAGTCTAGGTTTAATTTCTTTGGCTAATTTTTCAATTTCTATATAGTTTAACTGCTCAATTTTTTTATCTAAGTCATAGGCAAAACATTTGTAAAACTGACCAGAAAAAGAAAGTGTGTAGCCGTGGGTAAGATGTCCACCTGCATTTAAACCCATGCCAAGTATTGTGTCGCCTGGTTTTAAAAGAGCTAAATAAACTGCAGCGTTTGCTTGGCTACCAGAGTGCGGTTGAACATTGGCAAACTTACAATTAAATAGTTTTTTTGCTCGTTCAATCGCTAGTGCCTCAATTTCGTCAACAAACTCACAGCCACCATAGTAGCGAGCAGATGGATATCCTTCTGCGTATTTATTGGTTAAAATAGAACCAACTGCACTAAGTACATCTTCAGAAACGTAGTTTTCTGAAGCAATTAGTTCAAGCCCATCTTTTTGTCGCAACATTTCTTTTTCAATAATTTTTTTAATTTCAAGATCTTTCATATGTTCACCTTTTTAAATTGATGTCTGCATTTAAAAATAAAATTAAATTCCGTTATAAATTTCTGCAATTCTGTTAATTTTTTGTATTATTTTATTTTTGAATTTTTCTCTTTGACCATCTAAGCGAGAAACATTTGGAATTATTCGGTCAAGTGTATCGCCAGCACGTTCAAAACAACCATCTTGAATAGCTTTTTCAATAGCGTATTTTGCGCCTTCGTTTAGATTTTCTTCGCTTATCAATGCATTTATTTCCATTTCTTTTTCTTTTCTTGCAAATTCGTAAAATGCCTTTATGATATCGTCCATGTCTTTAAAATCTAAGAAGTTAGCAGTATCTATAAAATTTAAGATTAGACTTTCTTTTGCTCTGTAGCTTATTGTAGTTTTAATAAGCCTGATAACTTCTGCTTTAATGTCATCTAAATTTTTACTTTCTTTTGTTTTTTCAAATATTAAATTTAATATATAATCTAGGTTAATTTCTTCTGACTTAAGTAAAGCAATTTGAAACTCAATATCAGAATAATCAATTTGATTAGCTTGGCTAATTTCGTTTTTTTGAGTCTTTAAATATTCTTCTCTAATCTCAACATAGACGCTTTTCATATCTTGCATTTGTCTATCTGTAATAATTTTTTCAAAATTACCAAACTCATCAAAATTTTTAAGGATGTTTTCTAATTTAATTAGTTCAGTAAAAAGACGGACGAATTCTTTTTTGTCAACTTCTAAAGCGATTCCAGTTGGTTCTGGAAATTTAGTTAAAATTTCTGTGCAAGTATCTCTATATCCTTTTTTTATCTTTCCGCTTTCACTATCTTTAAAACCATCTATGTAGTCGTTAAAACTTTTTTCTAAAATAATTTTTGTGCTGTTTTCATCACCAAAAACCTTGATCGCATCTTTAGTTGCGTTTTCAAGGTCTCTAAAACACACAATATTACCGAAAGTTTTTAGTTCATTCAAAATTCGGTTTGTTCTAGAAAACGCTTGAATAAGACCGTGATATCTTAGATTCTTGTCAACAAAAAGTGTATTTAATCTTGGTGCATCAAAACCAGTTAAAAACATACCGACCACTATTAGTAAATCTACTTCGCTTTCTTTAACTTTGCGTGAAAGGTCTTTGTAATAATTTTGAAAATCGTTGTCATTTAATGAAAAATTCATCTTAAAATCGCGGTTATATTCAGAAATTATTTCACTTAAAAATTCTTTGCTTGTAGAGTTCAAAGCAGAAATTGTTGCACTTTCCTCAGGAATTTCGCCAATTATTTTAGATTCTTCATTAGGATTGAAACTAAAAATTGTAGCTATTTTTAATCTTTTTTCGTCAGGTGAATAGTCTTGTAGTTTTTTTAGTTCTTGGTAGTATAATTTAGCAGCTTCTATACTTTGAACCGCAAACATTGCGTTAAATCCGTTTTTTCTTTTTTCTGTTAAACTAAGATATTCATTGCGTTTAGTTTTTGTGTTAAATACTTTAAGAATATGCTTAGAAATTTCGTGAATGCGCTCAGGATGTAAAAACGTTTTGTTTTCCAGTTCTTTTAGTTTAATATCGTCTTTTTCTGTTTCTGCTGATTTAAATTTAGGAACAATATTGTTGTAATCTACTTTAAATTTTAAAACTTTTTGGTCGCGAATCGCATCTGTAATTACATAGCTGTGTAGTTGTGTACCAAAAACATCTTGTGTGGTGTTGCCATATAGCGAGTTTTCTGCAAAAATAGGGGTACCAGTGAAACCAAATTGATAATGTTTTTTAAAGGATTTCCGTATATTTTTTTGAGCCTCACCGAATTGTGAGCGGTGACACTCATCAAAAATTAGCACACATTCTTTTGAGTAAATTTCGTGTTTTGGGTTCTTTTTAATAAACTCATTTAGTTTCTGAATTGTGGTAACGATAATTTTGTCATCATTTTTTTCAATATTTTTTTTAAGTTCTTTAGTGTCTTTACTACCGTTTACACTGTCTTGTTTAAATTTTTGATATTCTTTCATTGTTTGGTAGTCTAAGTCTTTTCTGTCTACTATAAAAAAAACTTTGTCAATATAAGGAAGTTCAGTTGCAAGTCTGGCAGTTTTAAAAGAGGTTAGAGTTTTGCCAGAACCAGTAGTATGCCAGATATATCCGCCAGCATCTGGTTTTCCTGCTTTTTTATTTTCGTGGCTTGATTTTATTTTCCACAATATGCGTTCAGTTGCAGCAATTTGATAAGGTCTCATCACAAGTAAAGTATTGTTTGCATCAAACACGCAATATTTGGTCAAAATTTCTAAAATTACTCTTTTTTCAAAAAAAGTTTTAGTAAAATCTACTAAATCAGATATTTTATTATTTTTTGCGTCCGACCAATCGCAGACAAACTCATAGGCTTTTTTATCAGTAGCCGTGGTATTTGCAAAGTATTTAGTGTAAGTACCATTTGAAATTACAAAAATTTGGACATATTTGTAAAGCGAATCTTTTAAGTTAAAACTTTCTCTTGAGTATCTGTGAATTTGGTTAAAAGCCTCGTGTAGGTTAACACCTCTTTTTTTTAGTTCTATGTGAACAAGCGGCAAACCATTTACTAAAATTGTAACATCATAGCGATTTTTGTATTCCCCTTGAACTTCTACTTGGCTGACAACTTGCAAGCGATTGTTGGGAATGTTAGTTTTGTCAATTATCTTAAGGTTTTTTAAGTTTCCGTCGTCAAATTTAAAAGAATAAATATGGTCTTCTTGAATTTTTTTAGTTTTTTCAAGTATTCCGTCGTTTGGAGAGTCTAGGTATTCTTGTAAAAATCTTTGCCATTCCGCTTCGCTAAACTCTACATTGTTTAGAGTTTCAATTTGTTTTTTTAAGTTTTGCTTTAGTTTATCTGGTGATTTTATGTCAAGAATTTCATATCCCTGCTCAGAAAGATTTTTAAGCAATTGTTTTTCTAATTCAGCCTCTGTTTGATAAGTGGGATCTAGTTTTTCTGTTTTTTTGTGTTCAGCTAAAATAATACCATTGGTCATTTCAGCAATTGCTGAAGTTTTAAATTCTTCTTTTTCTGCTAGCATATAAATTCTCTCCTTTTTATAATGACGACGTATAACTTTAAATTAAACTAATTAAAAGATAAAAGTTTTTCACGGTAGTATTCGTATTGTTTTTGGCGTTGAGCGATTTCATGTGGGAGTAGTCCTTTAGTTTCTGTTTGCATGTAGTTTAGTTTATCTAGAATCTTCACGATTTTAGTTTGTATTTCGATAGAAGGAACAGGTATTTTAATTTTTGATAAGTTTGAAATCCACATGCGTTTGTGTTCTGTTGTATCTAAATTAAGTGTGTTAATAAAGTAATAGCAATACCTTAAATTAACACCTTGCTTAGGTTTTAATATCTTTAAAGCAGAAGACTTTACTTTAAAGTCAAAATCAACTAAATGGTTTGCAGCAGTAAAATCGTCAAAGATGATAACTGGATTGTCGGAATTTGCAAGATAGATATTATTGCTTTCATTTGTGTAGCCTAAAATGAAGGATTTCCCCGCTGTTAAAACAGGAATTTTAAAACTTGTGTT
>CAUUBG010000041.1:0-5504 GCA_963543345.1 uncultured Acholeplasmataceae bacterium
GACTGTGGGAATTCGCTCGCCGGGCGCAGAGGCATACGCATAAATATCTGAGTTATGCAGACCTTTTTCGGCGGTCTGTTGAATACTTGAAATAATTTTTCTTGCGTTTTGGACAAACCTTTCCTTTAAGTTGTTCGGCTTGTAGTCGTTTGAAGTAAATTTTTTTAATTTGTCTTTATCTAGTTCTGAGAACATGCAAGAAAAATAATATGAGTTTTCAGAAACTAGGCCAGGGATGAGCGCTTGCTTGAATTTTTTGAAAAACTCAGCAAAGTAAGTTTCTTGGCCACGTTTAGAGTAAAGCGCAGTTAACTTGCTGATTTCCTTGAAATTTAGAGTAAAACGCTCAATGTTTTTAAGTAAAAACATTTAAATAAAGTAGTTGCCTAAACGCAGGCACCACCAATAAACTCGCGAAGTAGTGAGTTGCAAGGAACAAGTTGATCGTCAATGTCTACGTAGTATTTCAAGAACTTAACCAAACGGTTGGCAGTAATAAAGTATTCAGATGAACGAGGGATGGCTTGGAGTTGTGGAAGTGCGTGTTTTTTAAGCACTGCGTATTCATAAGAAAGCTCAGTGTTGAAAACAAAGTCCACACCTTCTTGGTTTGGATAAATCCACTTAAACTCACCTTTTCTGACAGACGGCCACATTGAAAGAGTTTCAGTCGCTTTGGCGTTTCTGTATTTTGAGTCTCTTACAATTCGGCGAAGTAAACGCAGGTCTGTGAAAGATATAGGGTTGTGAAAGTCGATGTGCGCCTGTGTTTGTGGTCCGATAAAGATTTTGTATTTTAAGTCTCTTTTAATTGACTTAGTTAACTCTTCGTTTAAGGCGTGGATACCTTCAATGATGATAGGAGTAGTTGCGTCAATAGTAAGTGGTTCTTTAAAACTACGAGTGGAAGTTTTAAAGTCATAAACTGGCAAACTAGTTGGCTTGCCTTGAATTAAGTCAGATAAGTTTTGATTAAACAAATCTATATCTAGGGCGTATAGACTTTCAAAGTCTAGGTTGCCATCTTCGTCTCGTGGAGTTTTAGAACGCTCTACGTAGTAGTCGTCAATTGAAATCATTAAAGTTTTGACGCCAAGTGAAGCCAGGGTATATCTTAGTCTAGTTGCAAATGTAGTTTTGCCAGAAGAAGAAGGACCAGCGACGCAAATTAAACGTTTTTTTGGACCATATGCAAGAATTTCTGAGGCTACTTTAAAGAAGTTGTTAGTGTGTCTGATTTCGCACATATTGATAAACTCGCTAATTTTTTTGCGGTCAAACGCTTTTTCGTTCAGTTCAGCAATTGTGCCAACTCCGACTGACTTAGACCAAGCAGCGGCTTCTCTTAAAGTATTCGCGTAAGTTAAAGATGCTGAAAACTCAGGAATACGTCCATTTGCCTCGCCGCGTGGGTATTGTAAAATAAAGCCAGCGTCGTAAAGAAAAATTTTGTAGTCTTTTAAGTATCCTGTGCTTGGCACCATTTTTGAATACATATAGTTGTAGTAATCCCCAACTTTGTAGGCATTTACGTATTCTTGCTCTCGCACATTTAAAACAGCCAATTTATCTAAATCTCCCTGTTTGGCGTAGATGTTTTCAGCCTGTTCAAGCGGAATTAAGACTTTTTCAAAAGGCAAGTCTGCCTTAATTATTTTCTTAATTTCTTTATCTAGCGCTTCAATGTCTTTTTCAGTTAGTTTGCGGCCAAGTTTTTTAGGAATTGCTAAAATAGACATAGAAACGTTGTAGTTGAACTTAACTTGGCTTTTAAATAGCCGATTGTAGGCCATTGCTACGATAAAACGAAGAGAGGCTTCGTAAATTCGGTTAGCAGAACGTATAGAATGCGATAAAAACTCAATTTCGCAGTCTGCGTGTAGTTGATAGGTAAGTTCGCGTAGGCGACGGTTGGCTTTAACGGCAAAAGGTGTAAAGTCTAACTTTACTTCTTTTAACACATCTAAAGCACAGACGCCGTTTGGAAATTCATAAGTTTGGTTTGTGTTAAGTACTTTAATTTTCATATTTATTCCTCCTTTTTTCAAAAATAAATATTTAAACTGTTAAAATTCAAGATCATCAAAGAAAGGCGATGAATATGTGGGCTCATCTTTCTGTTCTTCATCTTGATTTGGCTGGTCTAGGCCAAATTCAGCGGTAAAAGCAGAAAAGGCTTGTTCTGAGATCTTAGTGGCTTTTTTCTTAATTTTTGTAATTTCAATTGTTTGTTTTTGGTCAAGAGGTTTTAAATCCTCAAGTAAGTCTTGTTTAACTGCAATTAACCAAGGTAGATTGTCTTTACTTACTCCCTCTAAAGCAAGTCCGAATTTATTTGAGTTTTTAAGGTCTGTGATTTTTTTAGTTAAAACTACTTCTTTAAAGAAAATATTTGCATCTGCGTCTTTTTGACTTGAGTTAACTGCAACACAGGAAACTAGTTCAGCAGGTTGAGTTTTTTGGCGTTGATACATCAAACTTCCTTTACGGTAGCGCTGCATTTGTGGAAGTTCAAAGTAATTTCTTACAAAAACAGTTGCTTTGTTGGTCAGCATTAAAATTTGGCTCTCTTCGTTTGCAAACAATGCAGACGCAAGTTCATCTTTGTCTTCTAGTTTAATTACTCTAACGCCGGATGCGTATAGTCCGTATTCTGGGACTTCAGACTCAGCGAAGCATAGACCATAGCCTTTTTTAGTTAGGCACAAAATTGATTTAAGCGGGCCAGCTGAAACAGAAACTAGCTCATCTTTAGTGGCCAACTTAATAGCGCGCTGTGGTTTTGTGTAGCGAGAAGTAGTAAGATCTTGAAGCAGAACTTGTTTTGCAAAACTTTGTTTAGTTGCAAGCAAAAACTTTAAATTTTTTGCAAAGTCTTTTACTATAAACGGATAGATTACTCGCTCTTGGTCGGCCAGTTCCACAATTTGTCCGATGTGAATTCCTAGTTCTGACCATTTCTTTTCGTTAATTTTGTAAATTGGCACTGCGATAAAGTTACCTTTATTTGTAAACATCAAAAGTGTTGAGTGGTTAGAAACATCTTGTTCAAGCACCAAACTGTCGCCTGTTTTAAACTGAGTTTGTTTGCTTTGGGCAAATGATTTTAGCGAAGATTTGTAAATATATCCGTTTGCCGAAACACCAAAGTGATAAGTGTCGTTAGAAATTAAGGCTTTTTCGTCAATTTTTAAGTTAGTAATTTCTTCCTTTATTTCAGTTCTTCTTTCAACATACAACTGTTTTTTAGTTTCTTTTAGTTCATTTCCGACTTTTTTAGTTAAATACTCAGGGTCTGCCAGAATTTTTTCGTATTCCTTAATTCGCTCAATTAAATCTTCTTTTTCTTTAAGTAAAAGCACTATGTCTGTATTAGATAAACGATATAGACGCATGTTGACAATCGCGGTTGCTTGTTTGACTGTAAAGATACCATTAAAACCAGCGACGATGTTTTCAATTGAAGACTTCTTGTCGTGGGATGCACGAATTATTCTAATAATTTCGTCTAACACCGAAAGCATTTTTTCCAGACCTTCAACGATGTGCAGACGTTCTTTGTCTTTATCGCAAAGATACTGAGTGCGAGCAGTGTAGCATTCTTTGTAGTGGTTAATGTAGGCAAGTAAAATGTCAATAATGCCCATGCAAACTGGTCGACTGTCAGCAATTGAAACCATATTGTAGTTAAAGTAAACTTGCAGTTGCGTGTTTTTAAACAGGTAGGCCAGAATAGCAGTTGGTTCGGTGTTTGGTTTTAAGTCAATTGCGATTCTAAGACCATCCTTGTCAGACTCATCTCTAACTTCTTGGATATCAATACCTTTTTCGATGCGCGTAGTGTCAATTTCTCTAACTAAATCTGCTTTGGAAACTTCAAAAGGTATTTCTGTAACAACGATACGTTTAGTTGTTGAGTTGATTTCCTCAATTTCTATTTTGGATTTTAAAAGTATGCGCCCAGTACCGGTTGCAAGAGCTTGAACAATTGAGTCTTTGCCTTCAACAATGCCGCCAGTTGGAAAGTCAGGACCTTTGACAAACTCAAGAATTTTTTCAAGACTAGCCTTAGGGTGATTAAGCAGGTGAATTGTGGCGTCAATTATTTCGCCGATATTGTGCGGAGGGATTTTAGTGGCATATCCTGCCGAAATTCCACTAGATCCGTTTACCAGTAAGTTTGGAAAACGAGCAGGTAAAACCACTGGTTCTATTTCTTCGTCGTCAAAGTTCGGAACAAACACCACTGTTTTTTTATCTAAGTCAATTAACATGGTCTCGGCGGCAAATGCTAATCTTGCCTCAGTATAACGCATAGCCGCTGGGCTGTCTCCGTCTATAGAACCATTGTTTCCGTGCATGTCTATCAGTGGAATGTTCATCTTAAAGTCTTGAGACATTCTAACCATTGCTTCGTATATGGAAGAGTCTCCGTGCGGATGGTATTTACCCATGACTTCACCGGTGATACGGGCAGATTTACGATAAGGTTTCTCGGAAAACACGCCCATTTTATACATTGCGTAAAGTATTCTTCTCTGCACGGGTTTAAGCCCATCTCTAACATCTGGAATTGCTCTGTCTTGAATGATATATTTAGCGTATCTGGCAAAACGGTCTGAAAATATTTCACTTAAAGCAGAGTCGGTAATGTTTTTATCGATAAACTCATCAATTTTTTGTTTAATCTTTTGCATAATGTTTTACCTATTCCTCGTCTGCTGGCTGCTCTTCTGGCATGCCTTTTTCTTTAAGTGACAAGAAGTTATCGTTAGCATTAAAGTCTACGTTTTGTTCAATCCAGTCGCGGCGAGGCGCAACTTCGTCGCCCATTAAGACAGACACATGGTGGTCAGACTCCTCAAAATCAGAAACGTTTACGCGAATTATGTTTCTGGTGTTCGGATTCATTGTAGTTTCCCAAAGTTGGTCAAAGTTCATTTCACCTAAACCTTTGAAACGCTGGATTTGAAACTTACCTTCGCCTTGTGCTTTAATTAACTCTTCGTCAGACCAGCAGTAGATTTTTTTGGTTTTATTTGAAAGTTTATAAAGCGGCGGGTTTGCTATATATAGGTATCCGTGTTCAATTAGTGGTTTCATGAATCTAAAGAAGAAAGTTAGAAGCAATATTTGGATATGCGCACCATCTGTGTCGGCGTCGGTCATGATAATAACTTTGTGGTAGTTTGATTTTTTTAAGTCAAATTTATTGCCAAAGTCAGCACCGATTGCGTGAATAATGTTTAAAATTTCTTCGTTTTTAAGATTTTGGTCAACATTGGCTTTCTCGGTATTTAAAACTTTACCGCGTAGTGGCAAGATAGCCTGAAATTGACGATTGCGACCTTGTTTTGCAGAACCTCCCGCAGAGTCTCCTTCCACCAAGAAAAGTTCGCGCTCTTCTGCTTTTTTAGAAAGAGCAGGAGTTAGTTTTCCTGAAAGCACATAGTCTTTCTTAGCAGAAGTTTTGCCTTGTCTGGCTTGTTCTCTTGCTTTTCTTG
>CAUUBG010000042.1:0-5318 GCA_963543345.1 uncultured Acholeplasmataceae bacterium
AGAAAAAACGGCTTTACATTGTGTTAAAGTTGAGTTTTTATATGACCACGTTTTACTTGAGTTTTCTGAAGGAAAAAGACAAAAAGTAGTAGACTCACTTTACTTGCTAACTGGTTTTTCTTCCTTTAGTTTTGTTCACCTTGCAGACAGTCTTGCTAGCGAAATTAAAGCAAAAGCCTTGGCTGTAGTTGAGCAAGAAACCACAGAAAACTCAACATTTAAAGTAGTAGTAAAGCGCGTAGATAAGCAATTTTCACCTGATTCACAAACTTTTTGTAAAGAACTTGCTGGCTATATTTTAAAGCATCAAACCAAACACTTAAAAGTAGATGTGCACAACCCTTTAAACACCTTACACGCCGTAATTAAACCAAATAAAACCTATATTTACTTTAAAAAATATCCGCTAATTGGCGGACTACCTGCCGGAATTTCTGGCAAAGTTTTAACACTTTTAAGCGGTGGAATAGATTCACCGGTTGCTGCATTTTCAGCAATTAAAAAAGGTTGTTTGGTTGAACTAATTCACTTTGAGTCAACTCCGTTAACTCCACTTGAGTCTTTAGATAAAGTCTTTCAATTAGCCCGTGTTTTGGCTAAATACATGCCTGCAAACTCAATTAAAATCCATGTTGTGGCTTTTAAAGAAATTCACGAAGAAATTTTAAAAAAAGTACCAGATGCCTACATTATTACTGTGATGCGTAGATTTATGTATAAAATTACAGAAGCAGTTGCTCAAAAAGTCGGCGCACTTGGGGTATTTACTGGAGAATCGGTGGGCCAGGTTGCTTCGCAAACCTTGCAGTCAATCTACACAATTAACGAAGGTGTGTCTCTGCCAGTTTTTAGACCACTTGCTGGAATGGATAAAAACGAAATAATTGCTATTTCTAAGCAAATTGGCACTTTTTTAATTTCAATTAAACCATTTGAAGATTGCTGCACTGTTTATCTTCCTAAAAACCCAACAACTTCGCCAAAATTAAGTTTGACTAAAGAATATGAAGACAAAATTAACAAACCTAAGTTAATTGAAAACTGTTTAAACTCATCTGTTTTATCGCTGACAATAAAAGCAGAAGACACTTATCTGCCATCTGAGTTTGGTCTTGACTTTAGTTCAGTATATCCAGAAATTTTAAAGGAAAACAAGTAAATGCGCGAAATTACTTCTAAAGAAAATAAAGAAATCAAACTGTATTTATCGCTTTTAAAAAAGAAATCTAGAGACGAAAATAAACTGTTTTTAGCCTACGGACCTGACTTTGTAAAAGAGGCTTATGAGGCTAATTTAGTCAAAGAAGTGATATCTTGTGAACTTGCAGATTCTCCAACAATTTTAGTCAACAAACCTGTGTTTGCTTTATTTAAAGAAACTAAAACTGAACTTAGTCCGGTGGTGGTTTGCAAGATTCCAGAAACTAAGATTTACTCAGATAAAATTCTTTGTCTAGCCGACATTCAAGACCCTAGAAATGTTGGAGCCTTAATTCGCTCAGCGGTGGCATTTGGTTTTAACACTGTTTTGCTTTCAGAAAAAACAGCAGATGCTTTTAACGAAACTGCCGTCAGAGTTTCCAAAGGCAGTATTTTTAGATGTTCAACAATTCGCGCAGACCTTGTAAAGGAACTCACTGAACTTAAAAAACAAGGCTATCAAATTATTGGAACTGAGCACACAGAACCGCATAACTTTAAAAAAACTAACTCTAAACTAGTTTTAGTTTTAGGAAACGAAGGCGCAGGGATACCGGTTGATTTAAAACCACTTTTAGACACTAACTTTAAAATTAACACTCAAAACGTTGAAAGTTTAAATGTCGCAGTTGCAGGGTCAATTGCGATGCACGAGATTATCAAATGAAAACAATTGTAAATTTATCTTATTTTGAAACAGATACACTTACCACAGTAGTCTCTAGACTAAGTCAGTTTAAGTCAGAGCAAGAAATTACTTTAAATCAAGTAGGTCTGCTTTCTTTTTTTGATTTGTTGACTAACTTAAATGATGAAAAGTTCAGTAAACTAAAAGAACTTAAACTTAAAATCAATTCTGTGTATTTACCTGTTTACGACACTTATTCAGAACTTACAGAGCAGTCTTGTCTACTTTTTTTAAAAAGACTAAAAGAGTTAAATGTCAAAACCATTTTAATTCGCCCAATTTTTTTAAAAAACACTAAACTAGAATTAAAAAAAGAACTACTTAAACTAAAGTGGCTACTTCGTGGTTTTAAAATTATTTTTCAGTTAAAAGAAAGCCAAGACCACCTCTCTTTAAAAACCTTGATCGACAAAAGACTTAAATTTAAACTATACTTTGACCCAGTTTACTTTTATTTAAATAATTTAGGGGCAATTGGTAATTTTAAGATTTTTATAAAACACATTGCTTTGCTTAGAATGACCGATATTGACGAACTTGGACAAGGCGAGTTTTTGAACTTTGGTATAGTCGGTGTTAGTCAAATGGCGATGCAACTTAAATTACACGGTCTGAAGCCAGACTTCGTTTTAGATAGCCGTGCAAACTGTTTTTTTCAAGGTGATAAACAAAACTCTAACTTAAACAAGAAATCTAGAAATGTTTTAGAACTCCAACTTTTAAATCAACTTGAAGTTGATTTTAACTCAGTTTTAAACTCTGAGTATTTAGGTATTCAGTCACTTATTTCGGCAATTTTAGACTAACTAAAACTAAAAAAATAAGCTTTAAAAACGGGTATTTCCTTTGCGAAAATACCCGTTTTTTTATATAATATTATATAAAGAGGTCAAAAAATATGAATACACTTTTAAAATTTAGTACCACAGATATAGTCTTTATTTCAATTCTATTTTTCTTACTGGTTTACTTTACAATCAGAATTGCGTCTGTTTCAAAACGCAACTTTTTTGGCTTCGTTTATTTTTTAGTGTCTTTGCTTTTTTTAGTCCCACTTTACTTTATTTGGTTTAGCCGTAGTGCTGTGTTTTCAAAAAAAGCCCTGCCTTTGACCTTGTCTTTTAGTTTTACTTTTTTTATAGGCTATCTAATTTACTCACTTGCCGATGTTCAAAAAGCAATCACTAAAGTCTTTAAAGCAAAAGAAGAGCGTGCAACTACACATGGTTCAATTGAAACTAAAGAAGAAGTAATATCAGCAGCTGTCGTGCTTTCTTACCGTAAAATTGGAGCAATTATTTGCTTTGAAAAATACAACTCACTTAGCCATTATGCCGAGAAAGCCATTCCTTTAAACTCAACTGTCAACAAGGAACTGCTTTTAAATATTTTTACACCCAACACTCCTCATCACGACGGAGCGGTCATTATTAAAAACGACACATTGATTTGTGCCGGTGCTTATTTTACAATTTCAAAAACAGAACTGGCAGATAAAACCACTGGTTCACGACACCGTGCGGCTCTTGGTATTTCTGAAGAAACCGATGCTTTGACCTTAGTTGTCTCTGAAGAAACCGGCAATATTTCGATTGCCTACAACGGGGTTTTGATTAAAATGAAAGATGTTGAGCAACTGAGAAGTTACTTAAATCTATACGTTTAAAAAAGGGCAAAAACATGAAAAAAATCATTAAAATATTTAAAAAAATCTCAGTCTACTTATTTTCGCCCATTTCCTCTTTTGCTTTCTTGTTTTTTCAAACCAAGGTATATACTCTATTTAAATCCAAAACATTTGCGTTCGGCTTGGCTTTCCTGGCCGCCACTACTTGTTTTCTTTTGCTATTCTTTTTAGCCAGATAAACTTTTTAAATGTCTAAACTACACATCGCACTACTTTCTTTATTTGCTGTTCTGTTAGTAGTTTCTTTGGTTTTAGCACTACTTGCAGCAACTAGAAAAAAACTACACACCACTGCTGTGTTATTTTTGCTTGCCGAAATTTTTATTTTAGCAACTGTCCCACTTTTGATTTATTTAACTCCAGTAATTTCGCTTAACTTTCTAATTTATCCGCAAGTTACCGCGCAAGCCTTTTTATTTTCCCTTGTTTTAACTAACTTGATTTTGATTTTCAGTGAGCACACTGTGCTTGCAGGATATGAAAACACTGATAACAACTTTTACCTATATTTGGCTCCAAATGGCTACATTAAGTCAATTTCTAAAAATCTTGCCTTAGAACTTAACCGCTCGGTTTTAAAAGCCAGAAGATATCAATTTTTGGATTTATTTCTAAAAACATCGCGCGTGGCTAAACTTAACACCAAAGACTGCACTAATCATGCTTTCTCTGCCTTTTTTCAGCCACTTTTTATCAATGAAGAGACCAAAAGTTTTAATTTAGAGTTTAAAAACCATTCAGGTGAGCGAGTTTATCTGCACGCCAATGTTTTTCACCATGGCTCTGAGTTAATTTTTACCGGCAAACTTTTAAAAGGCATGTCTGCAATAGAACACGAAGACGCCGTGTTTAAATTAAAAGAAGATTTAAAAGATATGTCTGCAAAACTAATGGGCTTTTTTGAAATCTCTGAGTCTGGCTACACTATGTATGACAAGCAACTTGGCAAAATTTGGCTTTCGCCCTCAATGCTTGAACTACTTAAACTCCCTAAAAACTACGCTAACTTAAAGTTTACTGAATACGAAAAACTAATTCATCCAGATGACTACATTAAAGTACTTAAAAAATACACAGAAATTAAGCCAAACTCCAATCAAACTCAGCGCTACCGCTTAAAAAGCGGAAACAAATACAACTGGTTTAAAGAAAACGCGGGTGCGACTAAAGAAAATGAAAACTGCGTGATTTCTTGTTTTAATTTAATTGAAACTGCAGACTTCAGTAAGTCAAACATCCAATTGCTTGATGAACTTAAAAACTACTCAGACCTAGAACTTGACTTAGAGCAGTTAATTAAAAATAAAACCAAGTTTGAAGTGGTTTTTATCAAAGTTGCCAATATTGACAATATTAACAAAAAATACGGCAGAGAAATTGGCAACATGGCCCTGGCTCACTATGTTTATAACTTAAAAAAAGCGTTTGTGACAGAAACTGGCGCAATTTACCGAATTGGCGGGGATACTTTTGCCTACACAGTGACCGATTTAGTTCGTTTTGGTGCCTTGAAAAGTGGCGCTAGCAGACAAAGCGGATACTTAAACTTAAAAATGGAGTTTGGTGGCTCAAGTTTTACGCTAAACGCGAAAGCTGGTGCGTTTTTAGTTGAAAACAACTTAAACTCAGCACAAACCATTTTAAAGGCCACGAGAACTGCACTTGAGACTACTTTTTCTGAAAACTACGTAAGTAATTTTTTATATGTGGGAGATGAATACCGTGTTTAGTAAAGCTGAGGCC
>CAUUBG010000043.1:0-5309 GCA_963543345.1 uncultured Acholeplasmataceae bacterium
GCTGAGTTTCAAGCAGCCGGTGTTAATGATAACACTGTAAAAATTACTAAGGCTAAAACTCAGGAACCCGCATACTTTCAAGAACAAAGCGCAGTTCAAACTAATGTTCGTGAGTTTCAAAAACCAAGCGGTAATGCAACTTCTGCAAACTCGGATGCCGATATTTTAAACTCAGTGCGCGGTTTTACTCAAACTACAACTAAAAATCCAACAATTGAACCTACTATCTCTAAAGAAGTTTCACCAAAGCCAAGCGAAACGACAGTTCAAGCAGAAACTTACTCGCAAAGCCAACCAGCAAAACCAAAAGAAGGTGAATACTTTGTTCCGCTTAACCTATTTCACAAGTCTAATTTAAGTCTAAATGATAAACCAGACTGGTTGCTTGAACAAATTAAAATTATTGACAACACTATCGTTGAACTGGGGTTTACAGGTAAAGTTGTAAACTCAATTAAAGGACCAACTGTAACTAGATACGAAATTGAGCCAGACAGCAAAACTAATGTTAGCCGTTATAACTCACTAATTCATAACCTGCAAATGAATTTGTCTGTGACTTCTATTCGTATGCAAACTCCAATTCCAGGTAAACCATACATTGGAGTTGAGGTGCCAAATATCAACCCAGAAATCGTAAATTACTCAAATGTAATTCGCGAAAATGAATTCAGAGCACCTGAAAACAAGTTAGTGGTCCCACTTGGTATCGACATTGACGGCAAAATCGTAAACCTAGATATTACTAAAATGCCGCACGGATTAATAGCCGGCGCTACTAACTCAGGTAAGTCGGTATGCGTAAACACCATTATTACTTCACTGATTTTAAAAAACTCACCAGACGAGTTAAAACTAATTTTAATAGACCCTAAAGTTGTTGAATTAAAACCTTATGAGGGTCTGCCACACTTACTTACCAAAGTAATTACCGACCCTAAGAAAGCAACGGCTGTTTTAAGTTGGGCAATTAGTGAAATGGATCGTCGTTTTAAAGTATTTTGGGACGAGGCTAAATGTAAAAACATTGAAAACTACAACGCGCGCGTGGAAAACAAGACAGTTTTTGGCGACAAAATGCCCTATATTGTCATAGTTATTGAAGAGCTAGCTGAGCTAATTGTGCAATACGGCCAAGAAGTTGAGGCAAAAATCCAAAGACTGACCCAAAAAGCTAGAGCCGCCGGAATTCATCTAATCGTAGCAACCCAGCGTCCAACTACAGATGTTGTAAAAGGCACAATTAAGGCAAATATTCCAACCAGAATTGGCTTTAAAGTCGCAACACACACAGACTCATCTACCATAATTGACGAAACAGGATGTGAGCGTTTGCTTGGTCGCGGTGATATGCTTTTTAAAGAACTAGACACAGTTGTCCGCCTGCAAGGCGCATATATTTCTGACGATGAGTTGTTTTCAGCAATTGACTACATTAAAACTAACTACGCCAGACAAGAACCAGAAATTAGTTCAGATAAACTAGCAAGTAACTTTGGCACAAAACAAACTACCGAAATCGGTCCACTTTTTAAAGAAATTGCTAGGTTTGTAGTCAAAGAACAAAGCGCATCGATTAACGCCATTCAAAGAAATTTCGCAGTGGGATTTAACGCTGCACAAAAATACGTCGCTGATTTTGTGCGTTTTGGAATTTGTGCACCAGCAGAAGGACCAAATAAACCATCTAAAGTCCAAGTTAACTCAGTTAGACTTGAAGAAATTTTGAAAAACTTTTAATTTAACTTATGGAAATCAAACATACCCTACCTAGCCCAATTCAAGCAACGCGTGCACATAAACTATTTGCTTATACTAATTTAGTTTCTTTATTTGCGCTACCACTTACCTTGTTAACTTTATTTTTAATTAAACAAAATTATACCAATTCGCAATTCATAGTTGGCGTAGTTTTTCTTATATTTTTTTTGCCGTATTGCGCAAAAAATATTTACTTTCAAATTAAAGAAATTAAAAACAAAACTTACTTTAATACTTTAAACTTATCTAAGTATCAAAGGATAAGAAAAGCGCTTGAACCTGTTTCTGTGGCGATTGCCTTTCTAATTATCCTGTTGTCTATCATTTTATTTTCTTTAGTCAGAGTAGCAGGCAAGTCAATGCAACCGACTTATGAAGACGGTCAGATAGTCGCCATTAAAACTTTTCGCATTCAGCCAGTTCGCGGCAGAGTTTACGTACTTTCGGTCAAAACAAACAGTGGCAAAACTTTTAACGTAATTAAAAGAATCTACGCATTACCTGGAGACACTGTAGAAATCTCTTATTTGAGCCTAACAGTGGAGAATAATGAAGTCAGACCACTTGGCTTTACCTGGTTTAAAGACAACGAAATTAGCAATATTAAAAAATATACTTTAAATAAAACAAATGAGCCAGGTAAATACCGAGTAAAGCCAAACACTTACTTGTTTTTTGGCGATAACTTTAGAAATTCTCAAGACTCAAGATCAGGCACTTTATTTGTGCAAAAAATCATTGGTGAGGTGATTTAGTGGAAATCAACTGGTATCCTGGCCACATGGCAGTGGCTTTTCGTGAAATTGAAAAAATTCAGAAAAACATCGATATCTTAATTCACGTTCTGGATGCCAGAATGCCTTTTTCTTCAATTAATCCGAAACTTATTCAAGTTTTTGAAAACAAACCAGTGGTTTTTTTGTTAAACAAAACAGATTTAGTGGAAAGTAAACATTTAGAAAAAACAATATCTGCTTTAAAAGAAAAAGGCTACTTTTCTTTTAAAGTAAATGGACTGACTGGTTCTGGAATTAGTGGTCTTCATAACTTTATTAAAAAAACCGTAGCTCCGTCTATTTTTGAAAAACGCGCAAAAAAAGGAATTCAGAATAACAAAATCACAGCATTAATTGCAGGTACTCCAAATGTCGGCAAGTCTAGTTTAGTAAACCGTTTTTCTTTAAAAAAAGTTGCAAATGTAGAAAACAAAGCAGGTGTCACTAGACTAATTACGCTTTACCGGCTAAACCCCGAGTTTGATTTATTTGACACACCAGGCCTACTTTGGCCAAAACTTGAGCAAAACTCTGCTTTAAACTTAGCGCTACTTGGCTCTATTCCTAAAGAAATTTTGCCACTGGACGAGGTCTGCATCTACGCACTTAAATATATAACTAAATATTTCCCAGGTCTGCTTAAAAATAAATATGGAGTTGACGAAAACAAAAGCGTAATTGAACTGCTTAACTCACTTTGCCAAAAAACAGGGGCTGTCCTTAAAGGAAAAGAGCCAGATTACGAGCGAGTATATGTTTTTTTAATTAAAGACATCCAAAACGGTAAAATTGGTAAACTTTATTTTGATTTGCCAAGCATTGAAGACTGATTGTGTTATTATTTGTCTTAGAGGTTTTTAAATGAAAGACTTAATTATTGTTGAATCTCCAACTAAAGCAAAAACAATTTCTGGCTATTTAGCCGATAATTTTAATGTTCTTTCTTCAAAAGGACACATCCGCGACTTAAAAATTGCGGGACCTGGTGGGCTTGGCATTGACATTGAAAATAATTTTGAGCCACTTTACACCTTAATTACTAAATCTAGAAAAATTGTCGCTGACTTAAAAAAAGCAGCCAAGGGCGCCAAAGTTTATTTAGCATCTGACCCCGATAGAGAAGGGGAAAGTATTGCTTGGCATTTAGCTGAAGTCTTAGGCCTAGATAAACGCGAGCCAATTCGTATAGTTTTTAACGAAATCACAAAACAAGCGGTTAAAAAGGCTTTAGATGAACCTAGGCAAATTGACATGAAACTAGTAGACTCACAAGAATCTAGACGCATGGTTGACCGAATTATTGGCTTTAAATTATCTAAACTTGCCAGACAGAAAATTGGTGGCAAGTCAGCCGGCCGTGTGCAGACTGTGGTCTTGAAACTAATTGTACTTCGTGAAAAAGAAATTAAGGCTTTTGTGCCGGAGACTTACTTTGACTTAAAATTAGTAGGAAACGGTTTTGAAGCTCCCTATATTTCTGTTAAAAAACACGAAGTTACTAAAGAAATTAAAGAAAAAGTAGAGCGAGAAGCAACTCCACTTTATTTAGTTAAAGAAATCCAAGAAAGTGAGACTAAAACTTATCCAAAACCAGCACACACCACTTCTTCTTTTCAACAAGAAGTTGCAAATAAACTAGGTTGGTCTGCCAAAAAAGCCATGCAAGTTGCACAAAGCCTATACGAAGGTGTGGAAACAACTAATGGGCTGACTGGTTTAATTACCTACATGCGAACAGATTCAACCAGAGTGTCTGGAGCTTTTATTCAAAAGGCTAAAGACTACATTGAAAATACTTACGGCACTGAGTATTTAGGCGTGTATCCTGTTAAGAAAAACCAAGCCGCTGCGCAAGACGCACACGAAGCGATTCGTCCGGTTTCGGTTTACAACACCCCTCAAGCCATGGCTAGTTTTTTAACATCAGATCAACTTAAAATCTACACTCTAATTTATAACCGAGCACTGGCAGCTAATTTAGCCGCAGCTGTTTTTAAAAATAAAACTGTGACTCTGGCTAAAAACAGCCATTTATTTCAGGCACACGAAAGTGTGTGTCAGTTTAAAGGACACCGCGTGCTTGACGAAAAAATCGAAGACAAAGTCTTGCCAATTTTTGAGTTAGGTCAAGAAATTGACGCAAAACTAGCAATTGAAGAAAAGCAAACTCAGCCCCCAGCTAGATACAACGAAGGTTCTTTGATTAAAAAAATGGAAGAACTGGGAATTGGCCGCCCTTCTACCTACGCCCAAATTATTGAAACTCTAAAAAGCCGAGTTTACATTAACGTAGAAAAACGCCAATTTATTCCAACCGACCTAGCCTTTGATTTAGTCTCTTCGTTTGACGAGTACTTTGTTAAACTAATGGATCCTGCCTACACTTCTAAAATGGAGACAGAACTGGATGAAATCGCACACGCAGACATTGACAAGGTTGAGTTTTTAGCAAAATTCTACAGTGAGTTTATGGAAACATTGGCAGTTGCTGAGACTAAAATGCCGTCTAAAAAGTTCGCCCAAATTTTAGACGAACCTTGTCCAAAATGCGAAAAACCACTGATTTTAAGAAAATCTGCATATGGGTTTTTCAAAGGTTGTACAGGTTTTCCAAAATGTCGCTATATTGAAAAAGCGGAACCCGGTCAAAATCAGGCTGATGTATAATATTGGTGTACACAAATTCACAAATTAACCTACCTTGAAACAATAAAGGAGAGCAAAATTATGAAAAAAATATTATTTTTAATTACCTTAGTTTTATCTGCTTTT
>CAUUBG010000044.1:0-5288 GCA_963543345.1 uncultured Acholeplasmataceae bacterium
GAGTAAACTGTAGACTTTTCTAAAGTATAGCCAGCAACCGAAAAATCTTCAAAATCTGCCTTGCATTCAATTGCAACTTTGCCGTTTGGCTTAAGTATGTCTTTAACTGTGTGCAAGATGTTTTTGTAGTAATTGGTGTTAAAAGGAGGGTCTAGAAAAATATAGTCAAAAAACACACCTTTGGCAGAAATGTGTCCAAGGTAATCAAGATAATCTAGACGTTTGACCTCATAAGTGGCTTTATCTGCCTTGCACACCGCTAAGTTTTCCAACACAGTTTGCTCTGACTTTAAAAAACGGTCGTTAAAGTAAACTAGTTTAGCACCGCGAGAAAGTGCTTCGATGCCGATTTGCCCGCAACCTGCAAATAAATCTAGAAAAACTTTGTCGTTTAGGTCAAAAAGCGAGTTAAAAACCGCTTGTTTTAAGATTTCAGAAGTTTCTCTAGTTTCATCTGAAAACACGCGTTTTAAAGTTTGTCCTTTAAATTTACCTGTCAGTACTCGCATCTTATCACTTCCTGTTTAGTTCGTAGTATTTACGAATTTTATCGGCATTTTTGTTTTGTTTTAATTTCTTTAAGGCCTTGTTTTCAATTTGGCGAATGCGCTCGCGAGTTACTGAAAAAATATTGCCAACTTCTTCTAAAGTCCTAGTTTGTCCGTCGTATAGCCCAAATCTTAGTCTAAGCACGCGCTCTTCGCGGTCAGTCAAGCCTTGCAGAACCTCATTTAAAACATCTAAAAGTAGTTGTTTATTGTCGTATTCTTCGGGAGTAATTGCGTTTGGATCTGAAATAAAGTCAGCCAAAATTGAATCTTCCTCTTCACCAACTGGTTGCTCTAAAGATACAGGGTCTTTAGCAATACGTCTGACGTGATTTAACTTCTCTTCGGTCAGACCAGGCATGCGTGCACAAATCTCTTCGTCTGTCGGAGTTCGGCCAAGTTCCTGGGTTAGTTGAGATTGGGTTTTGGTGATTTTGGAAATCGTTTCGTTCATGTGTACAGGAATACGAATAGTTTTTCCTTGATCTGCAATGGCTCTCGCGATTGCTTGGCGAATCCACCAAGTGGCATAAGTTGAAAACTTATAGCCCTTTTTGTAGTCAAACTTGTCAGAAGCGCGAGCTAGGCCCATTGAACCTTCTTGACAAAGGTCTAAAAAAGACATGTGCCCGCGGTCGTATTTTTTGGCAATTGAAATCACCAGACGGTAGTTGGCGTCAATTAAGCTGTGCTTTGCCTTCACACCCTTGTATTCAACTTTTCTTAAATCCAGAATTTTTGGATCGTACTGGTCAACTCCGTTGGCAAGCATTTCATTAATTTGCTCAGTCGCAGCCTTTCCGTCTTCCATTTGAATGGCCAACTCTTGTTCTTCGTCAAAAGTCAAAAGTTTAATTTTAGTAACATCAGCGTAGTATAGACTAATTAAGTCAGTTGAGGGGATGTTTGTGCCAGTATTTTTAAAAAGATTTGAATGATTGATTTCATTTTCTAAGTCCTCGGCGTCTTTCAGTTCATCAGCATCTATTTCAGTCTCGTCAACCAGACCAGTTACTTCGTAGCCTTCGTTTTTAAGGCGTTCAATGATGGTATCTAGTCCATCTGCAGAAGTGTTGATTTTATTTATCTCATCCAAAGAAATAGTTTGTTCGTCGCCGATTTTTTTAACTATTTTTTTATAGACGCTGTCAATTTTTTTCAAAGAGTCTGTGGTTGTTTTAGTTGCCTTTATAGTCTTTTTAGAATCACTTTTTTTGACAACTTTTGCAACTTCTTTTTTTGTGGGTTTTGCAGCTTTAGCCACTTTTTTTAAATTAGTTTCTGGCTTAGCAGTCTTTGCAGTCTTTTTAGAATCACTTTTTTTGACAACTTTTGCAACTTCTTTTTTTGTAGTTTTGGCTGCTTTTTTAACAGATTCTTTGGCTTTTTTTACAGTTTTTTCTGTAGCTTTTGTTTCTTTTGGCATCTACAGTTATTTCGCTAATGCTTTTTTAGCTTTATCGCAAAGTTCGCTAAACGCTTTTTGGTCTGAGTTTGCAAGTTCCGCTAAAACTTTTCTGTTAATTTCAATTTTAGCAAGTTCAAGACCATGGATGAATTTTGAGTATTTTAAATCATTAAGAGCGCATGCTGCGTTGATTCTAGTAATCCAAAGTTTACGGAATTCTCTTTTTCTTTGTTTACGGTCTCTAAATTGATAGCGAAGTGAACGCATCACTTGTTCGTGTGCTGTTTTGTATAGTGCGTGTTTTGAACCAAAGTAGCCTTTTGCTAGTTTTAAAACTTTATTGCGGCGTGCTTTGGTAGTTTTTGAATTTTTAACTCTTGCCATGTTTGTATTCTCCTTAAATAATAATTTGTATTTTTATTTTAAAAGTTGGTTAGTTTTCTTTTAAAAAAAACTAACGAAGTCCTGCCACAAGTTGTTTAATTCTTCTTTCGTCTGATTTAGAAACTTGTGCGCCTTTTCTTAAATGAACTGTTTGTTTGTGAGTTTTGTGTGCAGATAAGTGACTGCGGAATGCACAACCTCTTAAAATTTTTCCAGTTTTAGAAATTTTTACTCTTTTTTTAAGACCAGAGTGATTTTTTTGTTTTGGCATAATTTAAACTCCTTTATTTATTTTCTTTTTTTGCCGGGGCGATGGTTGCAATTAAACTGCGTTTATCCATTTTTGGTTGAGCCTCAACCACGCATTCTTCGCCCAATTCTTGAATGAACTTTTGCATAACTTCCATACCAAGTTCAATGCGTTGAATCATTCTACCGCGGAAACGCATCGAAATTTTGACTTTATTGCCTGCTTTAAAGAAACGTCTGGCGTGTTTTAACTTAGTGTTAATGTCGTTAACGTCGATAACCGGAGATAGTCTGATTTCTTTAATTTCAATGATAGTTTGATTTTTCTTTTGTTCTTTTTCCCGTTTTAGTTTGTCGTATTTGTATTTTGAGTAGTTCATGATTTTACAAACTAATT
Source organism: uncultured Acholeplasmataceae bacterium (assembly GCA_963543345.1). Classification (GTDB taxonomy): domain Bacteria; phylum Bacillota_I; class Bacilli_A; order Acholeplasmatales; family Acholeplasmataceae; genus CALISC01. The sequence goes on from CAUUBG010000044.1 coordinate 2,987, forward strand.
TTTCAGCCTTGACGTCTGAAACTAAAACTAAGTCAAGTTCAGCCTCAACTGCTTTTTTCAAAGCGTCTCTTTTGCTCATTACACCTAAGTTTTGGCCGGTTTCCGAGATTAGCAGAATAGTTCTGTCAGGTACAAACTCATTGACATACTCAACAGGTTTTTGAACTCTTACTCTTTGGTTGCGATAAAAATTATTGATAAATTTACTCCTTTCTGGAAAGCATAAATTAAAAAAGAGTGCAAAGCGAGCACTCTTTTTAAAAAATTACAAAATATCTAAAAAATTATTAGTAACTTTTTTGCCTATCACTAGATGTAATCAGGCGAGAGCGTTGCGTTTTTTGCGAACTGCTACTGCTTTCTACGCTTTTAATTTTAACACACCTTATTACTTTTTAAAGCAAATAAGAAAAGTGGGTAAAAAAACAGCGAAATTAAGTGATTTTAGTGAGTTAAAAGCGTGGAAAAAACTGGCGTGATTTGTTAAAATTAAAGTATTCATGGAGGAAAAAAATGTTAGAAAAAGAATATTTATCTAAATTAGAAAAATCAATTAAAGCAGACAACAGTAAAACTGTGCTTCGTCGCGCTTTGACTAAAGGAAATCTACAAGATGTTGCCTACATACTTGAAGAAGAACAAAACACTCAGTTTAACTTCTCTGTTAACATAGAAACTCTGCCTGTTGCTAATCAAATGCGCTCAGGTCGTTGCTGGATTTTTTCAGGTCTAAACTTTCTTCGCGAAATTACTGCGAAAAACCTTAAATTAACCGAATTTGAGTTTTCACAAAACTACATCGCCTTTTACGATAAACTTGAAAAAATCAACTTCTTTTTTGAATCTGTTCTAGATTTTTTAGACTCAGAAGTTGATGACCGTACACTTCAATTTTTACTAAATCAAGGTATCCAAGATGGCGGTCAATGGGCAATGCTTCAAAACTTAATTGAAAAATATGGACTTGTACCAAAATCTGCAATGCCAGAGACCACATCTAGTTCAAACACTGGTTTGATGAACGAAATCATTAATGTTCGTTTGCGTAAGTTTGCAGCAGACGTACGCCGTGCGCACAGCGAAGGCAAGGATGCAGACATTCAAAAAATCCGTGAAGTTGCGACTCAAGAACTTTATAACTTCTTAGTTACAAACTTTGGCATGCCACCACAAAAGTTTAACTTTGAATACACTGATAAAAACAAAAAATATCACCTTGTTCAAAACCTAACTCCACAAAAATTCTATGACAAATTTGTTGGCCTTGACTTAAACCAATATGTTTCTGTTATCAACTCACCAACTAAAGACAAACCTTTTTTAAAAACCTACACTATCTCTTACCTTGGAAATGTTGTTGAAGGCAAGAAAGTAATTCACTTAAACTTACCAATTGAACGTCTAAAAGAAGTGACAATCGCTCAACTTAAAGACCAAGAGCCAGTTTGGTTTGGCTCAGACGTTTCACTGTTTGGCGACCGCGCACATGGTGTTTGGGATGACCGTTTATTTGATTTTGAACAAATTTTTGACATTAACGTAACTCTAGATAAAGAAACTCAACTTGACTATCGTGCTTCTGCTATGAATCACGCTATGCTTTTAACTGGCGTAAACTTAGTAGATGGACAGCCAAACAAATGGAAAATTGAAAACTCTTGGGGTGACAAAGTAGGTTCCAAAGGTTATTACTTATGCACAGATTCTTGGTTTGACCGCTATACTTACCAAGTTTTGATTAACAAAAAATACTTATCTGACGCTGAACTAAAAGCCCTTGAAGCCGAACCTATTGTGTTAAAACCATGGGACCCAATGGGTACTTTGGCCTAAGTTGTAGACAGTTTGTTTTCAAAATAAAAATAATTTTCAAATCAAACCTAAAGTATTTTTTCAGAATTATTAACTTTTTTGAACTTTGTATAAGGTTTTTTAGCAATTGATCGTTAAAAAAGGAGTTTATAATATGTATTTCAATATTGAGCAAGGAACTGAATTAATTGTCAGAAAAAAACTTGCTCAATTTATTGAAAAGTATTTTCGTTATCTAGGCTACGATTTTAGACACACTTTATTTAAACAAATTGTTTATATGGAGACACCAATCCAAACCACACTAGAGCAGACTCTAAAAAACTCTTATGATGCTTACTTTTATTTACTTAGTAATAATCAAAATATTTTTTCTTCTAGTTTATAAAGAAATTTTTCTATATCTTAAAAGAAGAAGAACCAACTGTTGACTTGATTACAAGATTAACGGATTTATTTTTCAAGACTTGTGTTGAAAATTCACTGGAAA
>CAUUBG010000045.1:0-5227 GCA_963543345.1 uncultured Acholeplasmataceae bacterium
CAGTCTCTGCAGATTCTGCTTGAATGTTGTCAAGTTCTTTAATATTCATAATTATAATAACTCCTCTGTTTGGGGTTTGTTTTCTTTTTTAATTGAAACAATTTTATAAAAAGCAGTTTGACCGATTGAAAATAAGTTACCTACTATCCAGTAAAACGCCAGTCCTCGATCGTTAATTGACCACCAAGTCATTACACCAGCCATGATAATTCCAAAAATCAGCATCATGCGTTGATTGCGTTTAGGGTCTTTTTTTGGATCAATTACCACTGTTCTTGCGTCTTTTTCTCGCATTTTTGTGGTTTTGTACGAACTGATTAACTGAATTAAAACCATGGTACAAAATACGATAAATGCAAGTAGATAGTTAGAAAAGTCTTTACCAGCGCCTAAGTTCAGACCCATAAAAGACTTGTCCCAAACTTGGTATGCATAGTATCCACCTTCCACAGTAACTCGGTTAATGGTGTTGTAAACTCCAATGAAAATCGGCATTTGCAAGAAAGGAATCAAGAAAGACGAGAAACCTACCTTGTGTTTGCGATAAATTCGCATCGTCTCCATTTGTTTTTGTTGAATAGAGGCTTTATCTGTTCTGCCCTGATATTTACGCTCTAGTTTATTTAAGTCAGGTGTCATTTTCTGCATTCTGGCAGACATTACGTTAGTGCGGGCGTAAATTGGCCAGGCCAAGATACGAACAATAATGGTTGTGAAAATAATACCTACCGCGAATTTACCTGCAATTGAGGTATTTCCAAGTAGCCAACCCATCCAGGCTGTGGTTAAGTAGTCAAACCAACCAAAAGTTTGTTTGTGTAAAGGATATTGACCACCACTTACAAAGACATCTGTGGTTAGTTTAAAGTCACTGTATTTGGCTTTAAACTCTGAGTTTTCACTTAGCGCTGAATTAAAGTTAATTTGATAGCTGTAAGTAATTACTTCTTTGTCTTTGTTTTTAACTAAATATCTAGCCTGTTCAAAGTTGCTGTCTATTACTTTTTTGGCAATTAAGTCCTTGGTCTGGATTTTTTTATCATGCCCTTCTTCAAGTGCTAACAGACTTTTTTTGTAAAGCGATTTTTCAATAACTTCAGGCTCTGGTGCTTTGTCTAAATTAAAGCGGTAGATATTGCTAAACTTAACCAAGTCAGAAAAATTAACGCGCTCGCCAATTCTCCTAAAAAACGGAAAAGGTGCCAAAACTGGGTTTTTAGCATTGCCAATGTTTAGCTCATAAGTTTGAAAATACATACTGGTCTTACTTGCTTTGAAAAGTGCTTTATCGTAAACCACTTTAAAAGTGCGAGTGATGTTTTTATCTTGTACATCGGTTAAAGTAACGTCAATTAGTCCGTTTGCATCAACTTTTTCGCCAAGTGTTAGTCTGTATCCATCTTTGAAGTTACCGCGGTCAAGTTGTTGAACAGATCCGTCTTCAAGTAGACGATATACAGAAAGGGAAGGCAAGTTTTCAGTAAGCGGAGCAAGCGCTCTAAAGTCATTTCCTTGCAGAGAAACTTCTTTGCCTGAGTTTAGTTGCACTCGCTCTGAGTAGGTACCAAATTGATGGTATAGACCAATGATTTTTTGTTTTTTATTACATGAAGCTAAAGTAAAAACTAAAACTGCTGAAATAAAAAACAAAAGCAGGGTTTTGATTTTATTCATTGTTCCTCCACTTTATAGATTTTATTTAAAGAACTGGCCAGTTCTTTTTTAATTTCTATAAAAGTTAGTGTTGCTGCTACAGGTTTAACTACAACTATTGTTAAAAAACTTAATTTGCATTGTTTATAGTTTCTCAAAATATTTCTGATTTGTCTTTTAATTTTGTTGCGTTGAACAGCGTTGCCAAATTTTTTGCCGATCGAGATGCCAAACCTGGAGTGTGGCTCTTCTGTTGAGCTAAACACAATTCTGAAGTTTGGGGTGCTAAATTTCTTGCCGGTTTTAAATATTTGGTCAAACTCTGCGTATTTTTTGACTCTGTATTTTTTTTCCATAATGTGTATAAAAAAACCACCTTAAAATATTTAATTTAGAAATATTTATCTGGTGGTTGGGTTCAAATATTTATTTAAATTATTTTTGGTGTTTAGTGTCACTAACTGTTAAAACTAAACGTCCTTTTGCACGTCTTCTTTGTAGAACTCTACGGCCGTTTGCAGTGCTCATTCTTTCCATGAAACCGTGTGTACGTGCTCTTTTAATTTTACTTGGTTGATATGTTCTTTTCATATTAGTCCTTTCAAACAATGCTCTTAAAAGTTTAACACACCACAGCATTTTTTGCAATTTTTTTAGTGTATAAATTAAGATTTTTGGTGTATTTCTAACATATTTTGCTTAACTGTTTTTTATCCACAAAAAATGATTTTAGCCACAATGTGGACAACTTTGGTGTGGAAAGCATAATGTGGAGATGTGGATAAGTTCATGAAAATCGGCTATTTAAAAAGTTCTTTTGGCTAGGTTGCCCACAATTTTACCCACATTTACAAACCGTTTACCAAGTTATCCACAGAAAATGTGGATAAACTAAATTGTTTTTGTTTACATTGTATTGATAAAATATTTACACAAAAGGAGAACTTATGGACAGCGACGTAAAAAAACTTTGGTCAGACATTATCAGTCAACTTAAAAACGAAATTGAAGAAGAGAGTTTCGACTCGCTTTTTGGAAATAAAACGAGTATTTATAGAGTAGATAACAACATTGTCTATATTTTGGTAGACAACGATTTTGTCAAAACCAGACTTTCTGTATACCACAGCGAAAAGATTAACGAAATCGCCGCTACTCTGTTTCAAGAAACTCCTTTATCATTCAAATTTATTACAGAAACTGACCTGGAATACGAAAAAGAAAAAGAAAGCCCTGCTGCTTTTGAAACTGACAGTTACTTTGACAGTAAATTAAATCCAAAATATACATTTTCAAACTTTGTAGTCGGTGTTTCAAACTCTTTTGCCTATCGCTGTGCGATTTCAGTTGCTGAGCAACCTGCTTCAACTGGAAACCCATTCTATATTTCTGGGGCAGTTGGGGTTGGAAAAACTCACCTAATGCACGCAATTGGCAACGAAATGATTAAAAACAACCCAAATTTAAAGGTTTTATATATTCCTGCAAGTACTTTTGTTGAAGAATTTACTAGCGTTTTTTACGGGACAGATAAAACTAACCGCATGCAACAGTTTAACAAAAAATTCAAATCTTTAGACTGTCTGTTGATTGACGATATTCAAATGATTAGCGGTGCTGAAAAGACTCAAAATGAATTTTTTAAGCTATATGAACACCTACATAACTCAAATAAACAAATAGTTTTAGCCTCAGACCGCAAAACCAGTGAACTGCAAAACATCCACTCTCGTCTGGTTTCTCGCTTTGCGTGGGGTTTGACTGCCAGCATTGAAGTTCCAAACGACGAACACCGCGTCTCAATTTTAAAAAGAAAGGCTAGTGAAATGTTTGCACCAGAAACAGCAAGCCAAATTGGCGAAGACATTTTAATGTATATCGCTAAAGTTATTAAAACCAATGTCCGAGACTTAGAGGGTGCTTTGTATTCATCTATCATGAACTGCACAATGTCTAACATTCCGATTAACTTAGAAAATGTCAAAGAAGCCATTCGTGTGCTTATCAACGCACAAACCGAGACTTTTGTGCCAAAAGCTTCAGTTGAAAAAGAGGTTAACAACATAATTTCGGTAGTTGCTAAATACTATGAACTCCAGCCTTTTGACATCCTTTCGCTGAAGAAAAGTTACAAAGTTGTTACTGCTAGACACATTTGTATGTACTTAATTCGCCAACACTATAACTTAGTTTTTACAAAAATCGCGAAACTTTTTAACCGTAAAGACCATACTACCGTGATTTCTGCAGTTGAAAAAATTCAAAAAGAAATATCTGAACAAGTTGAGTTAAAAAAAGCCATTGAAGACATTGAAAAGAAACTCGGGATTTTAAAATAGTTTTACTTTTAAAAAGACGGGCGAACCGTCTTTTTTTATTGCAGTTTTAACTTACCGATAATGTGGAAAACTTAACAAAAATGTGGATAAAATGTGGACAGCGAAATGTGCTTAATTTGGACGAAATTTGCGTTTTATTCGCCCTTATAATATAATATTATAGGTGATTGAAACGGTGGTTTTTGAAGTTATCCACATTTCCACTTTCCCTAACAACAATAAATAAATAATAAAATAAAAAAAGGAATTTTTATGAACTTTAAAATCAAAACAGAAACCTTAATTGAATACATCAACTTGGTTGCTAAAGCCTTACCAAACAAAAGCCCAAGACCACTTAGCGAAAGTATTAAATTCTCGGTTAAAAAAGACTCAATTAAAATATTTGCGAACCACAAAAATCTAGAAATTATGGCAATAGTTGATACCAACATTGAAGTGCTCACAGAAGGCAACGCAATATTAGATGGCAAAACCATTTTAAACATTATTAAGTCACCAGGTATTGCTCTGCACGAAGAAGTTCAATTCATTCAAATTTCTGAATATCAGGTTCTAATAATTGCTGGAACTTCTGAGTTTAGACTAAATGCTTTAAACTACGACCTTGAACACTTGATTTTTGAAGAAGATGAAAAGCCAATTGTAATTTCTAGCGAAGATTTAGCAATTTCTTTAAAAGAAGTGGTTTACTGCACAGCAGATCCTGACGCTAAACCAAGAATCGTTTGTTTAACTGGTGTGAACTTTGCGTTTAGTGAACGCAGATTAACACTAACTGGTAGCGACAACGCTAGACTTGCCCAAAAACGCTTAGAAGTTAACTCAAAGAAAAATCTGAATTTAACTATACCTGCCGAATCTATTAAAGAACTGCTTAAAATTCTTGAACAAACTAAAAGCGATGTTGAAATTTCTGTGAACCCACTTTGTTCAAAAGTGTTGTTTGTAATTAAAAATGTCTTTTTCCAAACTGCTGTGCTTTCAGATAAATACGGTAATTTAAACAGCGCTACTCAATTTGAAACTAAACTATCAATTCCTTTAAAGACCGTTGAGTTTAGCAATGCCCTTAAAACAATTTCAGCAGTTACTGATAAATCAAAGTCAACTTACTTAATTAACTTCACTTTAAAACCAAACAAGACTTGTGAAGTTGCAACTTCTGAAAACGGAAAAGGTTCGTCTCGCGCTATTTTAATTCCAGCGGGCGAAATTTACAATCAACTGGCAGA
>CAUUBG010000046.1:0-5149 GCA_963543345.1 uncultured Acholeplasmataceae bacterium
TTGCAAAAAAACCAGAAATTAAAGGTTCATATCAAGATATTTTAAATGCAAAAGCATACCTACAAGAAATCAAAACACAAGCCTTAAAATATGAAAAACAGATTAGTGAAATTAACATTAAAAATGCTTTAAAATCGCTTAACAATGCGACTTCACGAAATTATATTTTTAAGTCAAAGATAGATTTGAAAATCGCAAAAGATGTATTTATGCAGTATGCAAATACCCAAAAACTAAATAACTGTATCATGATAAACATAGATAGTGAAAAGGTTAATATTTTTGTTAAATCAAATACTCAAAAAGCCACTGACTACATTAAAAAGATAAACTCTATTCTTAACTCAAAAGGTGGAGGTAGACCTGATTTTGCAACCGCTGGCGGTGGTGATTTAAGCAAAGTTGACCTGGTTTTAAAGGAGTTTAACAAAAATGATTCTTGGAATTGATCTGGGCTCAAAAACTATGGGTCTTGCAATTTCTGAGTCTCATATAGTTGCTAATAACTTAGAAACTTTTCGTTTTGAAAACGAAGACTACTCGCTTTGCATTGCTCATCTAGTTGAACTTAACACCAAATATAATTTTCAAGAAATCGTACTTGGCTACCCTAAACACATGAATGGAGATGTCGGAGTGCGCGCAAAAATTTCTGAAGACTTTAAGACCTTAATTGAAGAAGCACTGCCTGAGGTTAAAGTAATTTTAGAAGATGAACGCTTATCTACAAACGCAGTTTTTGGGGTTTTTAGACAAAGTAAAACTAATATAAAACAAAGAAAACAATTTAAAGATGAACTTTCTGCTGTCGTAATTTTACAAAAATATCTAGACCGCAGATCAAGTTTTTAAACCAAAAAAGGTGATTTTATGGAAAACGAAGAAAAAGTAATTTCTTTAAACGACAAGGTTATTGAATCCTTAAAAAAAGATAAATCCAGAGAAGTCAAAATATCTGTGGGTGGTATGGACGAAACTTTTATCGTGATTTTTACAACTACTCGCGAGTTTGCAGGAGAAACTAGAAACTATGTGGCGCTACTTGACAAAGAAGGAACTAACTTAATTTTTGCCAAATACAACGAACTTACTAAAACTGATGCTAACCTTGAGTTTAGCGGTAGTCTAACAGATATAGAAGACGTTGAAGAATATAGACAGCTTACCGAAGTTTTCCTTGAATACATGTATGATTTGGAGCATGAATAGTCTAGAGTTTAATTTAGTTAAAAACGACTGCATTTTTGCCCAGGTTCCAATTTTAAAAGACAGAGCAGTTTTATATATCAACGAATTGATAAAAAAACAAAACATTAAAAAAATTTTAGAAATTGGAACTGCTTACGGTTTTAGTGCTCTTAGTTTTTTAAAAGAAAATAAAAACTTAGAGATTACGACTATTGAAAAAAATCCAGATAGTTTTGCAAAAGCAAAACACAATTTTTTAATTTGTGGAGTTGAAAAACAAGTGACTCCGCTTTTAGCCGATGCAATTGATGTTGACTTTCAGGGTGAGGTTTTTGACCTAATTTTTATAGATGGACCGAAAGCACAATATTTAAAATATTTTGAAAAATTTCAAAACAACTTAAAAAAAGGTGGCCTGATAGTTTGTGACAACATTTCCTTTCACAAACTAAACCAGGACACAGTTTCTAAAAACACAGCACAACTTCTTAAAAAACTAGAAACTTTTAAAACCGAAGTTCTCAAAAATAATTCCTTTAAATCTGAGTTTCTAGATATCGCAGACGGTCTTTTAGTATCAAAAAAGTTATGAAATACTTAATATATCCACTTGACCTAACAAAATACGATAATGTTGATGCTACGTTGGTTTTGAGAACTGAGTTTTCATATAAATGCTATCGCCGTTTTACAGTTGAAGAAATTAATACTTATTTAAAAAACCACAAAGCCTTCATTGATCTTTCTTTTATGGCCTATGACCAAAATTTTCCTGCGCTTAAAAATTATTTAAATAAACTTAAACATAAAGAAAACATTATTGGTTATATTGTTGCCGACATTGGCGTTGCTCAGTTTTTAAAAGAAGAAAACTTATTAAATAAGTGTGTATATAACCCAGAAACTCTAATTACCAATTGGCAAGAAGTTCAAACTATTTCTGAACTTGGTTTTTTTGGGGTATTTTTAGCCAAAGAAATTACTATTGAAAATATTTGTGAAATTAGTCAAAAAAATCCTAATTTTAATCTTTTTTTCCAAGGACACGGCAGATTTTCAATGTTTCACTCAAAGCGCCATTTACTTTCTATATACAACAAAAAATTTAAACACACCTTGGATTTAAAAAATAGGGCAGACTTGTTTTTAAAAGAAAACAATAGGGCAGAAAAATTAAATGTCCTTGAAGATGAATTTGGTACCTATTTATTTCGCGGTAAAACTACGCAAATGTTTAGTTATATTGCAAAACTAAAAACTTGTCTTAAATACTTTGCGATAGACCCTTTATTTTTTTCAGATGAATACGCAATTGATGCACTTAATCTTTATCAAAAAAGCAACATTTTAGATACAGACATAGAACAATTTAAAGCAAAATACAGTGACTTGCAAGACACAGGTTTTGCAGAAACAAAAACGGTGTATAAAAAATGAGCGAACTGTTAGCACCAGCTGGTGATATTGAAAAACTAAAATACGCACTAATCTACGGAGCAGATGCCGTTTTTATCGGTGGGCTTGAGTTTTCTCTTCGTGCGCGCGCTTCTAACTTCACAATCCCGTTAATTAAAGAAGCGTGTGAGTTTGCGCATTCTCTTGGCAAAAAAGTATACGTGACTGCCAATATTTTGCCACACAACGAAGACTTAGAAGGTTTGAAAAACTATTTACAAGAGTTAGAAATAGCGGGAGTTGACGCCATTATATGTGCATCTTTTGCTATTATTCAGGCTGCTCGCAAATATACTAATTTAGAAATACATCTTTCAACTCAGCAAAGTGTTATCAACTCACGCACTATTTTGTTTTGGAAAGAACTAGGTGTTAAAAGAATAGTTTTAGGCCGAGAACTTTCAATTAAAGAAATTAAAAATCTTGACAGACATGGACTTGACATTGAAGTGTTTATCCATGGTGGGATGTGCATGAGTTATTCAGGTAGATGCTCACTTTCAAATACTTTTACAGGTAGAGATGCCAACCGTGGAGGTTGTGCACACAGCTGTCGATGGGAATATTTTTTGTATTCAGGTGATAAGCAACTTAAAGACGAACCTGTTTCTTTTTCGGCTATGGACTTAAATGCAGTGCCGCACATTAAAAGTTTAGTCTTAGCAAATGTGTCTTCACTTAAAATAGAAGGCAGAATGAAGTCTCTACACTACATTGCTACTGTTGTGAAAACTTATCGTCAAATGCTTGACGAAATTTATGAAACTAAAAAAATTAACTCAGTTAAAAAATATAGTCAAAAATTAAAGGCTGCTGAAAACAGACTAAGTGCAACTGGGCACTTAGATAATTTACCTGCTGAAACTAAGGTGCTTTTTGACCAAAATACCACTAAACCAAATCAAGCATTTTGTGGACTTTATTTAAATCAAGAAGTTAAAAAAGGTGTGTATTTATTTCAGCAAAGAAACTACTTTTCAGTTGGTGACAAAATTGAGTTAATGGCCCCATTAGGCAAAGAAAGAACATTTAAAGTTTTAAAATTATGGAATGAAAACTTTGAAGAAATCCAAACTGCAAACCATGCGATGAGCAAGGTTTACGTTAAACTAAATGCCAAAGTGGAGCCTTATTCTATGATTAGAAAAAAATGAGTGCGGATTCTTTTATTGTAACTAAGAAATTTGGCAAAGTTCTAATTAGGTTTAATCAAAACATAAGAAGAAGTTACTTAACCTGCGAGGGAATACAACCAGTTTTAGTTTTTCCAAGTCCTTATTTGTATCAATATAATTTTCGTGAAATAGCCTTAAAAGGCGAAAAAATAGTAAATAACTCAAGAGTTCAAGGTGAAGTTTTTTACTATTTTCTCCTTTATAATAAAGAGATTTCTCAAAAAAATAAAGTATTGGTTTTTGGCAAAATCTATGACTTTTTGCCAAGTGCAACATTGCAAAAAAATGTATTTGGATTTGACGGAGAATCTACTTACTTCTTTAGTTCTAAATACAAAACGTTGCAGACTGCCAAAAAAGAGTTTTACACTAAAGTCCTAAAAGACTTTCTTTTTAATTTTCTAAACCGCTCAAAAGAAAAACTTACCACCGTTGCAGACGCCTATAGTTTTAAATTAGTCAAAGGCTACTATGGCAAATGTAAACGCACTGTTAATGATAAGACCGAAATTATTTTAAATCCGATTTTGATCTGTTTTAAAGAAGAGTTTGCTATTGAAACTATTTTGCATGAACACGTGCATTTAACTCACCCAAATCACGGTACGCGCTTTAAAGCAGCACTAAATAAACTTTCAATTTTATTTTTAGGCGAAGCACAAAAATCGGCGATAGTTTTTCCTTCGCTAGTATTTAGCGAAAGACTTTGAATTAGTATTCTAATTCTTTGGTTTTAAGAAACTCTATTTTAGTGATATTTAACTTATCAATTTCACTAAATCTATTGATTAGCAGGCAAATTAGGGCAAATAAAATTGGTGTGAAAATTAAGGTTAAACCTAAGCGAAGCAACAAGCTTAAAAAAGCAAGTTTGCCAAAATAAAACCAAGTGGCAAAAGTGTTTATCAAAGTATAGCCAAGATATCCGAAAAATGTAGCCATAAAAATAGTTAATTTAGAAATTCTTTTAAAGCAAATAATTGAGTAAAGCAACACCCAAAAATAAGTAGCAAATCCGTAGATAGGAAGATAACCAAGTGAATTTAAAAACCCAAACAAAAGGTCATAAATTACGCCAGTAATTAGTGCATACGCTGGACCAAAAGCAATTGCAACCACGGCTAAAGCAACGATAAAAAAAGGTACTCTAAACATACCAATTGGCACGATATATGAGTATAGTGAGTTAACTGCAACTGCACTCGCCGTTAAAACTGCTGCAATTGTTAACTTAATTATTTCTAACTTATTTTTAGTGATTTGCATGTCTAAATTATATCTTTTTTTCACATAAAAGTGAAGTTAAAAATCACTTATGTTGTATAATGTTT
>CAUUBG010000047.1:0-5097 GCA_963543345.1 uncultured Acholeplasmataceae bacterium
AAGGGCTTTGGGAAGCAGTTTACTATATTTTAAGCCGTCAATTCCAAGAAATACAGAAAGCGCTTCTTTGTATTGTTTGTTGGTGTCAAATGCTTCAAACTTAATTTGTGCGCTGTCCAGATAGTCGCGCATTGACTTAAAGTTACGTGGACGCTTATCTTCAATGTACATCGCATCGTCAATTCGCGTGTTTTTAATACGGTAAAAACGCTCTTTTAACGAAGAGCTTTGTGGTAGGTCTATAACTACCCCAATAATTGAGTATTTTTCGTCTCTAGTGTCAAAAAACTCAAGCGCAATATGAGTAATTACGTCGCCTGGTCTGATAAACTGCTTGTTTTCACCACCCAGTTTACCGCGAATATAGCCCTCAAGTGTACGTTTAGCCTCGGGGGTTGCCGCGATATTAAAGTGCGCGTTTTGACGGCCCCCAACCAAAACATACTGCATGGCGTCTAGTAGTGTTGACTTACCAGAGCCATTTTCTCCACTTAAAAGGATGTTGTCTTTAATGTCTAGAGTGACGTTTTGAAAGGTGTGCCAGTTAATAATTTTAATTTTAGTTAACTTCTTCATTTACATTACCTGTGTGTTCATCTAAAGCCATCGTTAAGTTCTTTAACTCTTGGATGTTAATTACATATAAAATGCTTTTATAGATGCGAATTGTTGAACTGTCTGGCAAATCTGGGTCTTTAAAGTCAATTAAGTTATATGATTTAAAGGTTTGCAAAACCGGTCTGAGTTCTTTTTTGGAAATTCTTTTGTCTAAAAAACCGATTCTGGCAAGTTCATCGTGCACTTGTTTTAACTCAATTTCAATGTCTTGAGAAATTGTTGCGGTCTCGAGGGCTCTTTGGAAAAGAATTCTTAAAATCAAGAGCACTACTGTGTCGTTTTTCTTAAGTCTTAAACGGTTGTAGCCAGATGTATTTACGATAAAAAGTGTTTCGGCCTCTCTTTTGATTTCCAAAGAAAAGTCAAGCAGGGCAAGCAGAGCACTGATTACTTCTTTGTTTTCCAAAATAAATAGATAGTCGTTTTTATCTGATGCTTTTTGACAAGTTATGAAGTTAACCTGCAGAAGTTTATTGATAACTCGGGTAATTTCATGGCGTTCGCCTTCTTTGAGTTTTTCATATTCTTGCATAAATTCTTTTGCTTTAGTTAGTTTTTCTGCCATTTTTTACCTCTTTTTGTAAATTTTAAAGTCTTTAAAACGAATACCATTGATATCAACCTTTTCATCTCCCAGTTCCACGCGGAAATGAACTTGACTGGAGTTGGAATACAGAAAAATTAAAATTAATTTAATGTATTCACACTCAGTTGAAAGCGGTAAGGTTTTAGCCTGCATTTCAGGGCGGCCGGCAAGGTGAAATTGCACGTATTTATCGATTTCAGTCATCCCAAAATCGGTTTGCTTAAACATTGAGGCTTGAACTAATTCGTATTTATCAAATGGAAACTCAGCGTCTAGTTCCATCTCGGCGGCTTTAGCCTCCATTCTCAGAACTCGTTCTTTATACAGAGATTCGTGGTCTAAGTTGCGGGCTTGAATTAAGTTAAAGATTTTAGTGGTATCGATTTCTCTGCTAGGCTCATTTAAAATTAAGTCAAAAGCACGGTTAAAAATACCTTCAATGTCGTCAGAACGGTTAGTTAAATACAAGAACTTAGCGGTAGTCGCGCCAATATAGCGTTCGTTTCTAATGTCAATTTCAGAAATTAAGTTTTCTAGTGAAGTAAAGTAGTCGCGAATTGCCTGAATTCTGTGTTCTAAAACCTGAAAAGCAAACTCTTTGGTAAACTCTGGTCTTTTTTTAAGTTCAACTAGTTGCTCGGCTAACTTTTCCATAATTGGCTCTGAAGTCAAAATATCTCTTAAATATTTCAAAATATAGACCTTGTATTTAGGAATAGACTCAGTGGTTTTAAGTAAGTAGTAAGACTTGTCAAAGAAGTTGTTTTTATAATCATGCAACAGTTGGTCAAGTACTTCATCAACCGAAATTTCATCTTTGGCGTTGACTAACTTGTAGTAGTAGTTATAAATGTTTGCACCAAGGGTCTTCAATTTATCAACTAAACGTGTAGTTCTTTCATAACACTCATTTATCGTTGGCAGACCTTGTTCAACTTCAAAGTTTTTAAGCAAAGTATAAATTGTGTAGATGTCGCTGGTGTATTCGGTTTCAGCAAATATATCTTCGTCAAACACGAAGTCTTCAACATCTTTTTCGGCTTCGTCTTCTTCTGGATTAATTTGGAATTTAAAGGAAGCGATGGCTTCTAAAATTGAAATAGAGTAGGGAAAAAAAGAAATTGCCCGTTTATAGTCGCCAATGTCTTCCTCGCCAATCCAGCCACACTTAACTAAGTAATTTAAAGTGATGTTGGCTTTTTTTCTAGGGGTTAAATTTTCGCCTTCTTATGTGTATTCACTTGGCAGCTCATCAACTGCAAACACAGCATTCGCTTCATCTTCAAAATACTGAATTAGTCTGTGGACAATGTTGCTGCGCTCAAGTTGAAAAGTTCCTTCAAGGTGTTTAAATTCATCGTAAATTATGAAAAGTGAGTCTAAATAAATTTGTTTATTTTTACAAGACAGGACATTAAAAAAGGCTGGATTTAAGTAATCAAAAATTTTTTTCATTTAGTTCATTTTTTTCGTGTTTGAGTAGTACACGCAAACACGCATAAGTATTTTAGCATATAACTTTTAGATATACAAAAGTAAAAAAGACATATCCGAAATATATACAAATGGCTTAGTAAGGCTATTTGTGTATTTTTTTAAAAATTATATGCTTTATGCGGCTCCCGCACTAAAGTTTGTTTTTTTTAAATCCGGTGGACTGTGTTTTTTAAAGAAATTTTGCTAAACAAAAAGACAGCAAAATAAAAAAACAGACACTTACAAAAAAAATCAAAAACGGGTTTTGTGTGAGTGTCTGTTTGATATGTAAATTAGATGTTTAAGTTTTGAGTTTAAATGGCGGTAGCGAAAGGAATTGAACCTTCGACACCAAGTTTAGGAAACTTGTGCTCTATCCGCTGAGCTACGCTACCGGCTATTTTACCTAAAACTCAGATGCTAAGTTTTGCTCAACAATTTTGATGTTGGCAGCTAAATATCCTTTTTTAATTAAAGTTAGTGCTGTTTGTTTTTGTAGGTTTTTTCTATCTGAACAAAGCAAAGCGAACTTAGCAAAAACTTTGCGGTAGTCTTGTTCTAAAGATTTTTTTTCGTCGTACTTAAGTGCGCGAGCCTTTGTTAAAACTAGTCGTTCAACTAGTTCTGAAGAAAACCCTTTTCTAATAAAGTAAGCAATAGTTTTGGATTTATAAGTTAAAAAGGGGCCAGTGATTTGCGCAAGTTTTTTGTCAATTTGCTTACTTAAAGTTTTCTCTTCGTCGTACTGAATTTTTAGAACAGCATCTTGGATAGTTTTTCTAGCCACGCCTTTTTCAAGAAGTCTAGCCTCAATTATGCGGTTTGAGTATTTACTGGATTTTGACTTAATAAAAAGTTCTGTGTATCTTTCGTTAGAAACATAGTTCTTGCTTTTCAGTTCAGTAAGCACAGCCTGCGCACAGTTTTTAGAAAAGGCTTTCTTACTCAAAAAAGCGATGACTTCTGCCTCTGTTAAATCTGAACGGTCTAGTCTATGCATGGTCTTTTCGTAGGCTAAGTGGAAGTTATTTGCCTCAAGCACTTCTTTAAGTTGTCTTTGATTTGTTTCAATGTCCGCAAAAAAATCTGGAAAGGCTTTTAGAGTTTTAAGATGAATTTCTTGTTTGGCCTTTGATGTAATTAAATAAATTTTGGATTTAGTTTTTTGCAGTTTTAATTCCATAACTAAAATAATTTAAAAACCTATCTTTATTATACAAATTTTAATTTTAAAAACTACTGCTTTTTAAGAAAAAGTTTGATTTATTAAAAGTCGTGATTTTTAAAACCAGCGCCGATAATATCACAGTTTTCTTGAATATAGCTAAAAGCGTGTGGGTCAAATACCATAAGTAGCTCGCGCAAAGCGTGGATTTGAGTTTTGTCAATTGTAAAGACAACCATGTTTTTAGCCTTACCAGAATACCCGCCTTTAACCGGAATTAAGGTATAGGTGCGAGAGAAACGTTTAAAGATAGCGGCTTCCAGGGCTTTTGAGTTTTCAGAAATTATGTAGGCAGTAAACGCTTTTTTGGCTCTAAAAGAAAAGAAGTCAATCAAGTAGCCAATTAAAAATATTGTAAAAAAACCGAAGAATCCGATGTATAGTCTAGTTACACCGGTTAAAATAGAAGAAAGAGCAATGATTCCGTCGGTTGCATAAATGGCCACAGAATATGGAACTCGTGCGTATTTGTGCGCTACTTTTTGAATAACATCAAAACCTCCAGTTGACCCATTGTTTCTAAAGACAATGTAGAGACCAAAGGCTGTTAAAAAAGCACCAAGTGCGACGCAAATCAAAATTATAGATGTTGGTAGTTGCGAGACGTTAATTTCGTTGTTTACGATGGTCAGAGGTTTTTTGTCAATTGAGAAAAACAGTTTTTCAACAAAATAAGTTGGTGAGACTGTCAGCTCAAAAATTAAAATAAATAAAGGAAGAGTAAGCGAGCCTACAATTGTTTTAAAGAAGTAAAACTTGCCAAAAACAACTAACGCTAAAATTAAGGCAAACGTGTTGCCGATCCAAAAAGTATAAGAGGTTTTAAAAACTCCTTTGGTTAAAGACTCAATTACAATACCAACTCCACCAACTCCACCTGACACTAACTTCAAAGGATTGTAGATAAAGTAAATTGGCAAAGCCGTGATAAAAGTACCCAAAACTACAAAAAAAATTTCTTTTAAGTTTTGGCGTGTAAATAGTCTTTGCGTTAAAATTCTAAATTGCGTAGTAGTTTGATAGAATTTCATCTTTTTCTATATTTTAAATACTCCTTTAAAAATGCAGAAATTTCGCCGTTTAAAACTTCGTCAGCCTTAGCGGTTTCAAAATTTGTGCGCAAATCTTTGACTAATTTATATGGATAAAGTACATAACTTCTGATTTGACTGCCCCAAGTAGCCTGCAGTTT
>CAUUBG010000048.1:0-4959 GCA_963543345.1 uncultured Acholeplasmataceae bacterium
TATCTTTTTTTCACATAAAAGTGAAGTTAAAAATCACTTATGTTGTATAATGTTTAGTAGTTAACAAGGAGAAAAAATGGCTAAAAAAAATGCATTAACTCAAGAAGGGTACGATAAACTAGTAAGTGAACTTAACGAACTTAAGTTTGTTAAACGCCCTAAAAACATTCAAGCAATTAAAGAAGCGCGCGCTCAAGGTGACTTGTCTGAAAACGCAGACTACGATGCTGCTAGAAATGAGCAGGCGCAAATTGAACACAAAATTAAAGAACTAGAAAGCATTTTAAAAGACGCAGTTATTATTAAAAGTAACCGCGATGATATTTGCGTAATTGGCAATAAAGTTGAACTTAAATATCTACACAATAAAGCAGTTGAAAACATCCAACTAGTTGGTAGCCAAGAAACTGACCTTTTTAGTGGTAGTGTTTTAAAAATTTCTGTAGAAACTCCGCTGGGCCGTGCTATTCAAAACCACAAAGCAGGCGATAAAGTTTCTTTCAAGGTTTCTGAAAACAAAAGTCTTGATGTTGAAATTCTTAAAGTTTACCAATAATGCCTAAATACAGGTTTACTGCATATTTAAAAAGTATCTTTAACCTTCCTTTAGCAGAACTTAAAAATCAAGGTGTCGACACTTTGATTTTTGATTTAGACAACACTCTACTTTCTTATAAAGAAAACTCTTTTTCTAAAGAAACTGTTGATTTTTTTAAAAAATTAAGTGTTGATTTTAGATTGTATATTTTTAGCAATTCAGACAAATCTAGACAACTTTTAAATGCCTTGCCTGCCACCAAAGTTTTTTTTAACTTAAGAAAACCTTTTACTAAAACTGGCAAAAAGATTTGCAGAACTGAACAAATAAAATGTCAAAACTCAGCGTTTATTGGTGACCAGTTGTTGACAGATGTTGTTTTTAGTAATAAAATGCAGTTTAAAGCGACATTTTTAGTCAAGTCTATAGATAGCACAAGCGAACGTTTTTTGACTAAAATTAACAGATTTAGAGAAAAAATTATTTTTGCTTTTATTCGTTTTTTTAAACCTAACTACTTTAAAAGAAACTTGCTTAGATATTATTTAAACACTAACTTTAAAGCAAAAGTTAAATATTTAAAAAAAGCCTTGAAAACTAAATTAGGCCAAGACAAAGAAAGATACTTGCATTCTCTGTCTACCGCTAAAATGTGCAGGCAACTCGCAAAACACTGGAAAATTGATGAAAACCAGGCATATCTTTCGGGTTTAATTCACGATTTTGCCAAACACGTTGATGCAGACGACGCTCATAGTTTAGTTAAGTTTGCATATCCCAAATTAAAACAGACTAATAGTACTAATTTACTACATGGTCCAGCATCTGCTTATTTATTTTCAGAACTAATTGATTTATCTGAAGACCAAAAAAACTCAGTATTTATGCACACAACTCCAACTCCAGAAATCTCTACGCTCGGCAAAATTCTTTTTATTTCAGATAAAGCCGAAACGAGGAGAACTTTTTCGGACCTTGGAGAAATTAGAAATGTGATGTGGCAAGACTTAAATAAAGCTTGCGTATTAGTTTTTGAAGGGGTTTTCAAGAGCTTAAAATCCAGAGGCATTAAACCTGAGCAAATACAAATTGATACATACAATAAATTAAAACAAGAAATTAAGTAATTTAAAAGGAGTAAAAATGGACTCACTTAGATTAAAAGAAATCAATCAAGACTTAAAAGATATTGATGTTAAAGATGTCAAATACTACAATTTTACGGGAATCCATCCACTTTTTGACATCGCAGTTATTGGAACTGCCACTGAACGCCAGGCTTTAGCGTTAGTTTCTAGAGTTAAAAGCTACCCTGAGTTTAAGTCAGTTGAAACTGGCTCTGGTTGGACTTTGATTGCCACAGAGCAAATTTGGATACACATTTTTACCAAAGAGGAAAGAGAAAGTCGTGGACTTGATGATGTCTACGCTCAATACGAGGAAACACTTTAATTATGATAAAAGCAATTAAAACTATTTTTATCATTTTTCATTTTGTTTTAATTGGTACAGTTATTTGGTTTATTTTAGTTAAAACTAAAGCACTTGAATACAAACTACCTTTTAAACAAGACGAAATTCAAGCGGCTTACTACTACGATGAAGTCAAAGACTTAGATAAAGATGTATTTGCTGATTACATGCACATCAAACCAAAGCCAGAAAACCGTGTAGTTGCAAATAAAGACGACGATAAAATTAAGTTAAAGTTCATAATTAGCGCTGCTTTTAATTCAAATAAAGTTATCTACAGGAAATTTCCTTTCTATAAGTCTCAGCCAAGCGGCACTAAAGAGGCTGTAGTTTTTGCCAAAAACAATTCAGAGTTTATAGTAATTACGAGAAAAGCAGTTTACGAAATTAGTGTAATCGGCGATAAACACACTAAAAAAATTATTAGAATTATGAATTTAGGTGAAACATTTAAAGAAATTTCTAACACTTTTGCTTATAAAATTACAAAAAATTAAAACCAAAACGCTTGGATTTCCAAGCGTTTTTAATTTGCTCAAAAATAGTTTGCATTTTAATTTGCAAATGCAAATCATTTGCAAATTAAACTCATTTGGACTATACTAAATATGCAAGTTATTTTTTTAAAAAAAAATATACTTATGAAAGGACTATATATGAAAAAATTATTATTTGCGCTATTTGCCTTAGTTGCTCTATTTGCTTTAGGAAGTTGCCACGACAATAGCAAAAAACCTCATCAAGGACACCATCACCATCACAAAAAAGTTATGCATTTTCACCATCTAAAAAGCGAATACAAAGTTGGTGATGAACTTAAAGTAGAAGCGCACAGCTTTAAAAAAGAAATTAAAGAATACAGATGGTATCTAAAACTAAAAGACGGGAAAATTGAAGAGTTTAAAGAAACCACTAAAGACTTTGCCTTGAAACTAGAAGAAAAACACATCGGCGCTGAACTCCACGTTGAAGCGCTAGACGCTGCTAAAAAAGTTATAGACAAAGCACACAAAGCCCTTAACATAAAAGCAAAAGAAACTAAACAGGCTAATAACTTTGCTTTAAAACAAAATCTAGTTTTTGCTTAACAATAAGCACTAAAAATCAAAAATCCAGTAAATGAGGTACACCTCACAATTACTGGATTTTTTTAATTTCTTGAATAATTTTTACTAGTTCACTTTCGTTGTTTAATCTACAGACCATTTGTCTAAGTTCAGCAGAAACTTTAATGTTCTTTAAATAAAAAAGAATAGCACCACGCAGTAAAAGAAAGAAACGTCTTTGGTCTTTTTCTTGGTTTTTAAGCAAGGTATAGTGCTTAAAAATAATTTCAGCGGTAGAGGTTGGTGTTTTTAAATTAGGTGTTTTAGTTAAAATTTCTTTAAAAACTAATGGGTTTGCTAGTGCTTTTCTGCCAATCATTACAGCGTCTACTTTACAGTACTCAAGCATTTTAGTAAACTCTGCTAAATCAGTAACATCTCCGTTTCCGATTACTGGAATAGAAACTGCTTCTTTGACTTTTTTAATTTCTGCAAGGTCAACAACACCTGAATATCCCAGTTCTTTAGTGCGGCCGTGTACGGATATAAAAGAAACGCCTGAGTTTTCAAGAATTTTGGCAACTTCTTGGCTGTTTATAGTGTTTTTATCAAATCCTAGTCTGATTTTGGCAGAAACCGGCAGAGAAACTGCATTAACTACAGCCTCAGTAATCGCTTTTAGCAAGGGTAAATCTTTAAGTAAATAAGAACCTGAATGCCCACGGTCAGAAATTTTGGGAGCAGGACAACCGAAGTTGATATCAATAAAGTCAAAGCGGTAGTTTTTTTCAATAATTTTAGCAGCCTGTGCCATAATTTCTGGATCGTTTCCAAAAATTTGCACGCCTATAGGATGTTCAACTTCTTTAAACTCAAGCATATGCAGTGTTTTTTCGTCACCATGCACCAAGGCATATGAAGAAATCATTTCAGTGTAAAGCAGACCAGCTCCTGCTTCTTTGCAAATTTGTCTAAATGCAGAGTAAGTGTAGCCAGCCATTGGGGCCAATGCTAATTTGTTTTGGAAGTTTAGTTTCTTAAAAATATCTTGCATTTTTTGAACTTATATCCTTTAGTTAAAATTTCGTTTGCAAACTCAAAATCAGCCTGATTTGCTTCTCTGATACCTCTTAGTGGGTAGTTTAGCCCTAAGTCTGTCCATTTTTTTGCACCATGTGTGTGGTATTTTAAAACTTCAATTGCACAAACTGAAGAAAGTGAGTCTAAAAAACTACGCAAATTTTTAAGTTGAGTTGTGTATAGATTTATGCCAGGAATTATTACCTGTCTGACTACTATATCTTTATTTTGTTCGTCTAAAAAACGGGCAAATGCGTAAACCGGCTCAAGCGGTCTGCCGGTTAACCACAAATGTTTTTTTGGATCAGAATGCTTTAAATCCAGCAAAACTAGGTCGGTGTTTTTAAGAATTTTTGCGTATTTATCTTTTTCGCTTTCTTGATATAATCCGGCTGAAGTATCTAGGCAAGTTTCAATTCCTTGACTTTTCGCAACCTTAAACAAGGCATCTAAAAACTCAAGTTGAAATAAAGGCTCACCACCACTGACAGTTAATTTAGGAGTAGTTCCATAAAATAATTTATACTGATTGAACTTCTTTAAAATTTCTGAAACTGTGTAAGTTTCACCTATATTTCTGTTCCAAGATGTGCGGTTATGGCAGAACTTACAAGCCAACGGACAGCCTTGCAGAAACAAAACAAAACGTAGACCCGGTCCGTCAAAAGCACCAAAAGGTTCAATTAAATGAACTCGGCCTTTAACTTCAAGCAAGGCCTTATCTAGTGGCATGAATTGTTCTCGCAATTACCTCAAGCTTTTGTTGGTCGGTTAATTTAGAGAAGTTTACAGCATACCCAGATACCCTGATAGTTAAATTTG